>CAYICZ010000013.1:0-27488 GCA_964362195.1 uncultured Gammaproteobacteria bacterium
GTGCTGGGAATTGAACCCAGTGTCTCTGCGACCCGAACGCAGCGTGATACCGATTCACTACACCCCGAATCCTTAGCAATTATACCTTGTAAGATGTTAAAATATCCATATTCGCCGTCGTAGCTCACCGGATAGAGCAAGCCCGTCCTAAGGGTTAGGTAGGGGGTTCGACTCCTCTCGACGGTACTTATGACAACCAATTATAAATTAGTCTTTATTGTTAGATTCCTGGGCTATTTATTATTTTTTTGTGGTTTAATCACTTTTATTTTTATCCTAGGACCGCTAATTCAAGCAGAGGTTAAATACAGGACAGATAGAATTTTGGGGATTAAAAGAACTGTGCCTAATATTCTTACCTCAGATGAAGCAGGTTCTGCCAGTCAGAGCTTTTCTTCTTTAAAAGCTTCAGAAAACAATATAATTCCGGTTTCTACTGAGTTTGGAATTGTTATTGAAAAGATTAATGCCAATGCCAAAGTCATAGCCGGTGTTGATCCCGGAAACGAAAAACAATATGTTAAGGCTTTGCAGCAGGGTGTGGCAGCAGCTTTGGGTTCTACACTTCCTGGTGAGCCGGGGAATTTATATCTTTTCTCTCATTCCACAGATGCACCCTGGAATATCATCCGCTTTAATGCCATATTTTATCTATTAAAAGAGCTGGATCAGGGAGATAAAATTATTATTTTTTATAAAGATAAAAGATATGATTATATAGTTTTTGATAAGGTTATAGCTTCGCCAACTGATGTTTCGTATCTTACAAACAGGTATGATGCTCCTGTTTTAACTTTGCAAACATGTGATCCTCCGGGAACTCTTTTAAATAGGTTAATAATTAGAGCTAAATTAGTTAGTAGCTGATATAATACAAAAATGAGTAAAAAATTCATCATTACTATAATTACTCTGCTGGTTATAGCAGCCGGGGCAGGAACTGCCATATTTTTCGCCAAGGGTTATACTTTTTCCTCCAGTGAAAAAAGAATAGTGGGAACCGGGATTATCACTGTTACCTCAGAACCTGATGCGGCCTCTGTTTTTGTAGACGGGCATTTAACTACTGCCACCAATGCCACGATTTCCTCACTGCCTACCAAGACCTATTCTATTAAGGTTTCAAAAGAGGGTTTTATTCCCTGGGAAAGACAAGTTGAGGTTAAAGAAGGATTAGTCACTGATTTAAAAATAACTTTATTTCCGGCTATTCCCAGCATTTATCCGCTTACCTTTACCGGTGTGGCCGGAGCCATTCTTTCTCCTGATAGTTCAAAGTTGGCTTATGTGGCCACAGGAGGTAAAAAACCCGGGGTTTGGGTTTGGACCATGGTTAAAAATCAGCCGATCTCTTTTGCCCGCTCATCCGAACCGCACCAGATAGCCGCCAATGTTACCAGCGATTTTAGCAAAGCAACGCTAAAATGGTCGTCTGATTCAAAACAAGTTTTGGCCACAGTTTCAAACAATAACTTCCTGCTTAACTCTGATAATTTAAATTCAGATCCAAGGGATATAACTGCTATTTTAGATGCTACTTTAAATGGCTGGGAAGATGATTCTAAAGCTAAGGATATTTCAAGAATAGAGACAGTTAAGAATGTAGCTTTGCGAAAAATAGCCTCAGACTCAGCTTCTATTAAATGGTCGCCTGATGAAACCAAATTTATGACAGAAGCACGCGTTTATAATTTAGTGGATGGTAAGGATTATTCCCTTCCACAGGCTAAGGAGTATATCTGGCTGCCTGATTCAAGGCATATAATTTTAGTTGAAGAAACCCAGGTTTCTTTAATTGATTTTGACGGTACTAACAAGGCTGTTATTTATGCCGGTAAATTTGATCCAACAGCCGTATTTCCCTGGCCGGATTCATCAAAGCTGGTAATTATCAGCTCATTCCCAACTCCCACTGCTTCAGAACCCAACCTGTATGGTATTAATTTAAAGTAAAAAATTTAAAGTAAAAATTTTTAAACTTTTGCATTTTTACTTTTGACTTATTCTGATCCACTTAGTATATCTTGTGACATAATTTTTAGACTGTTAAAATGGCAGCGCCATGTTTGGACTATCTAAAAAAGTTGGTATTGATTTGGGGACAGCAAATTCTCTTGTTTATTTGGGAGGAACAGGGATTGTTTTAAATGAGCCAACTGTAGTAGCTATAACTACAGATGACCACCGGGTTTTGGCTGTAGGCAATGAGGCAAGAGAAATGCTTGGCCGGACCCCCGGTAATATCCAGGCCTCGCGTCCAATAAAAGACGGTGTGATTGCAGATTATGTCATAACCGAGGCTATGATCAGGTATTTTTTGGATAAAGTCTGCGGTTCTTCCAGGATTTTTAAGCCTGAAGTAATGGTTTGCGCTCCTGCCGGTGTGACCTCGGTTGAAAAAAGAGCCATTTTGGATGCCACACTTTCAGCCGGGGCAAAGACTGCTTTTTTGATAGATGAGCCTTTGGCTGCTGCAATCGGGGCTAAAATCCCGATTGCCAATCCTTCCGGCAACATGATTGTTGATATTGGCGGAGGCACAACTGAGGCAGCAGTGATTTGTTTAGGAGGGGTGGTGGTGCATTCATCAGTTAGAGTTGGTGGAAATAAAGTAGACGAAGCAATACAAAACTATATCCGCAAAAAATACAATTTAATAATAGGCGAGAGAATGGCAGAAGATGTCAAGATGAAAATAGGCTCAGCCACAAGATTAAAGGCAGCTGAAGTCCAGAAAATGGAGGTCAGGGGAAGGGATGCCTTTTCAGGATTACCCAGGACAATTGAAGTAGATAGTGATGAAATAACAGATGCCATTTCTGAGGTAACCCAAAAAATAGTTGGGGCAGCTAAAGGAGTTCTGGAGCAGATTCCACCTGAGCTGGCATCTGATATTATAGATAAAGGGATTGTAATGAGCGGGGGAACATCACTCCTTAGGAATTTGGATAAGCTGCTGACAGATTTGCTGGGAGTCCCGGCAGCCTTGGCAGAAAACCCGCTGCTTTGTGTGGCACTTGGGACAGGGATTGCTTTGGAGAATCTCGATCTTTACAAAAGAAGTGTATCTAAAAGATAATGTGCTCATGGTTATTGGATTTGATGGTTCAAGGGCATTTGATAATAAGAGAACCGGAACAGAGAATTATTCTTATCAGCTCTTAAAAGCTTTAGCAAAAATTGATCAAAAGAATCAGTATATTGTTTACTTACGCACGCAAGGCCAGGCCTTGCAAGGCTGGCCAGGGAATTTTAAGTTTAAACATATTGAATGGCCTCGTTTATGGACACAAGGAGGATTGGCTTTGCAGACTTTTAAGGACAAGTTGGATGTTTTGTTTGTACCCTCACACACTTTACCCATAATCAGAAAGCCTCATCTTAAAACTGTGGTTACTGTCCATGATTTAGGATCGCAGTATCTGCCGCATATGCATCAGTTAAAACAAAGAGCATATTTATCTTTTATGCAAAAAGTTCAGCTTAAGGGAGCAACCAAAATAATAGCTGTATCAAGGGCCACAAAAGAGGATTTAATTAAAAAAATAGGAATTAAGAAAGAGAAGATAGAAATTATTTACGAGGCATACGATAAAAATACATTCAAAAAAGATGCACAAGTTGATAGTTTGAGGCAGTATTATCTATTCGTCGGAACTATTCAACCGCGTAAGAATCTTGAGCGGATAATAAGAGCTTTTGCGAAAATTAAGAATGAGCAAAGCTCTCCTTCGGATAAAAATCTAGTGATAGCTGGAGGAAAAGGTTGGATGAGTGAGGAGATATATAAATTACCTAAGAAATTAGGAATTAAGAGCAGGGTTAAATTCCTTGGCTATGTGCCTGATGAAAAATTATCTGCTTTATATTCAAATGCAGAGGCTTTAGTGTTTCCCTCTCTTTTTGAAGGATTTGGCTTGCCTATTTTGGAAGCCCAAGCCTGTGGTTGTCCTGTAATTACGTCAAATCTATCAAGTATGCCTGAGGCAGCTGGAAAAGGGGCCATCTATGTGAATCCGGCCTCAGTTGAGGATATAATTAGAGGGATTAGGGAAATTGGGGGAATTAGGGAGATATTAATCAAAAAAGGTTTTGAGAATATAAAAAGATTTTCCTGGGAAAAATCAGCAAGAGAAACTTTGGATGTATTGACAGATTCTTACTAGTATGATATTCTAAGTAGTATGAATTACACTCAAACTATTTCCAAAATTAGAGAAAGGGGTCAGTTAACTGTCCCTTTGGATATAAGGCAGGCTTTAAACTGGCCGGAAGATGAGGTATTAGTTAAAGTCACAACTATTAGTGATGGTTTCAGGGTGGAAAGGTTGCCTATTTCCCATCCCCAGCATCCCAAAAAGAAATTAACTAAAAAGCAGTGGGATCAGATTTATGAAGATATGGAAAAAATTAGCAAATCGGGTAAGCAAAATATAAAATTGACGGATTTTCTAAGACACGACAGAGATACTCACTTCTAAGCATGAATTACGTACTTGATACTTCAGTTGTATTGCAGTGGTTTCATAAAAGTGGAGAATTGCATCAAAAGCAAGCCAGACGAATTTTAGATGATTTAAGATTGGGCAAAATTAATATAGTAATTCCTGATATATTGCCGCTTGAACTTCTAAACGCTTATATAAAAGGAAAAAGTCTATCTACTAAGGAAGCAAATCAAACCCTGAAGGATCTTTCGGAGATGCCAATAAAAATAATAGGAGTCAGCTTACCAGTATTAGAAGAAACAGCTAAATTAATGGAGAAACATAATCTGGCCTCATATGACGCTTATTTTTTGGCATTAGCGCAATACGAGGAGTGTAAGCTCATAAGTGATGACCAGAAAGCTCATGGGAAGATAACTGATGGAACAGTTCTAATGCTTGAAGATTATTAAGATTCCAGTAGTTCAATGATGAAAAAGCAAGTTTTGGGAATAAAAGTTGATGATGTCACTATTGATGAAGCAGTGGGATTAGTGGGGGAATGGCTTAATGGAAAAGTTAAACATTATGTAGTTACCCCAAATCCCGAGATTGTGATGATGGCTCAAAAGGATGCGGAACTTAAAAAAATAATAAACAATGCGGATTTGGCAATACCGGATGGGAATGGTTTAAAACTTGGAACTGATATAGTTTGTAATACTCCGGGAATTGATGTAATGGAAGATCTTATAAAAATGGCTTCTGAAAAGGGCTTTACAACAGGATTTTTGGGCGGTAGAGATCAGGTAGCAAAAAAAACTGCTGAGCGCTTACAAAAAAAGTATAAAAATTTAAAAGTTAGTTTTGTCAGCGAAGAACCAGGGAAAATACCTGACACGGATATTTTATTTGTGGCATTTGGGGCACCGAAACAGGAATATTGGATAGCTGACAATTTAGATAAAATTCCGGTTAAAGTAGCTATGGTAGTTGGAGGAAGCTTTGATTATATATCAGGTGTAGTACCCAGAGCTCCAAAATTAATTAGAAGTCTGGGTTTTGAGTGGTTATTTAGATTAATTACACAGCCTTGGAGAATAAAGAGACAGCTGGCTATCATAAAATATGTGTTACTATTAATATATGATAATCACTAGAACTTCCCGGGATTTAAAACCGTATCTTTTAGAAGGTAAAGCAGAAGTTAAGCAACCATATTCCATGATTATTGATACAAGTCAGGTTATTTTTGTTGTTAACCAGGGGATGAATGGGATTGAGTTTAATAAAACTGAAGGATATTTTTCCTCCTATCCTGGTGTGCAGGTTTATCATTGCCTTTATGGTCAGGGAGTTTTAGTAATGCAAAGAAATGATGAGAGAGGTGAAGCTAAAGAGTTTAAAATTGTTACTTTGTCAGCAGGTAGACAAGTAGGCATACCTGCTGACTTTGCAGTCTGTCTGGTAAATGTAGGAAAAACATTCCTGGTTGTAGTTGGAAATGTGGGTATACAATCAAAATACATTGATTCAAAAGCAATTTTAGAAAAACAAGGGCTTGCTTATTATATTGTTGAAAAAAAGGGTGAGGTAGGCTTTGAGCAAAATCCAAGATATAGTAATCATCCGCAAATTACTACTGAATAAGGCTTCAGGACAACATATTCAAACTACTTTAGCAGAATATGCTAGATGATTGCTGATTCTGTCTTTTGAGTTATTCCCAGCAACCAGAGTACTGCTTCTTTTTTGTATCTTCGATCTCCTCTGGAATTAATTCTTATAGCAGGTAACTTTCCTCTTTTACCCCATCTCTTTATAGTTAAGGTGGATACTCTTAAAACATCGGCTACTTCTCTAACAGTTAATAAATCAGGTAAATTCTCAAGTGATAATTTGTCAGCCATTCTGTTTCAATGTATATCATAACAAAACAGAGCATGTCAATAGGGCATCTCCCTGATTTTACTGAAGTTCTACTGCTGCACCTGCGGCTGTTAATTTAGTTTTAGCCTCCTCCGCGGTCTGCTTATTAACTGATTCTAAAACCGGTTTTGGAGCTGCTTCAACTAAATCTTTAGCTTCTTTAAGTCCCAGAGTCTGGACTAATTCCCTTACAGCTTTAATAACTGCAATTTTATTAGCGCCTGAGCTGGTCAAAATTACATTAAATGTAGTTTTTTCTTCCTGCGGCTCGCCGGAGCCTTGTGCGGAGGCGGCAACTGGTGATGCTGCCACTGCAGCTTGAGCTGAAACACCAAATCTATTTTCGAGTGCGTGAACTAAATCAGCTAACTCTAAAACAGACAGTTTTTCAATCTGCTCTACGATTTTTTCTAGACTTGCTGATACAGGTTTTGGAGCTTTTTTGGGTTCTTCTACTTTTTCTACTTCTTCTTGTTTTTGTGTATCGTCTGCCATTTTTTAAACACCTCCCTTCGATTTTTTAATTTGATCCAGTGCATATACCAGTCCTCTTAAGTTTGCATTTAAAACAGTGACTATACCAGAAAGAGGAGAAACTAATACTCCCACTACTTTTTCTCTTAACTCATTCCTGGAGGGTAGGGTAGATAACTGAATAATTGTTGCTGAATCAAGCGCTTCACCATCCAGAAATCCTGATTTAACACTGCCAATTGCGGCATCTTTTAGCGCTTTAACTAAAATTTTAATCGGGGTAATTTGGTCATCATAGGCAAAAAGTGTGGCTGTTGGCCCTTCCATTTCAACCTCAGGCAACGCTCTTTTTAAAATGGAGTTTTTGGTAATTATAAACTGCGCATTTTGCTCTGTTAACTGATCACGGAGAGTAGAAAGCTGGCTCATATTTAAGCCTTTATAGTCTGCAAAAACCAAAGCCTTAGCTCTTTCAAGCTTTTCTTTAAGTTTAATAACTGCATCTATCTTCTGAACTCTTGTCTTTGGCATTTTTTGCTTCAAGTAGGATTTAGTTAGGCACCTACTGTCTTAAGCTGAATTATTTTAACTTATGGCTTCTTGCTTGTCAATAAGTATTGGGGATCCAGATCCAGTGGCCTGATGACGATCCTCCCGGGCCGCCAATTGGTGCAGAATAGCTATTAAGACTGGCAGAAGGGGTGGCTGATTTAGGGATTGGGGAAGTCCAGGCTCCTGTTGCCCCAACCTGGCCATTATTCCGGGAAATTATGATTAAATCAAATAAGTTAATTACCCCATCTAAATTTAAATCAGCATTGGCATTCCAATTGGAAGAGCTAGATGTGGAATTTAAAGCAGTTTTGGCAATAACATAATCAGCAGAATCTATGACATTATCCTCATTTAAATCACCGGACAGCATATTTACTGTCTGTCCTGAGTTAAGATTAGTAATATTAGGAGACATCACAAAAGCAGAAGAGGTGGCAATTTGCGAGGTGCCTTTAAGTATGGCTGTGTAGCTATTGCCTGATGTTAAGCCTGCCAGGGAAAGGTTGGAATATTCACCTGATTTTGGCAAGTCTACAGAAAAGGAGAGTAAAAACTTGGGGTTTGAAGATAAACTGCCCTCCAGTATGCCTACAAAAAGCTTGGTTGTCTGATCAGAAGTTCTACCTTCTAAAGTAGCTTTTAAGGACAAGGTAGGACCGAAGCTTGTAGCTACTGTTGGCGGGGAAGAGTCAGGAGAAGGAGTAGGAGTAAGGGAAGAAGAGGCAGAAAGAAATTCTCTGGCAGGAGGAGTGGTTGGTTTAGGAGCTATTGGTTTGGTTACCGGCCCTGAGGCGCTACTTTTGATAGTTTGATTTTGTGAAGCCAGAAATGCCCCCACCGGAATAGACAGTATTATAAATATGTAGACTCCGAGGAGCAAACGGCTCTTAAGTGTAGAGAACATAAAATAATTGTACTACAATATATAAATGATAAAAATCCTGTTTAATTCTGTTTTAGGCATAGTCCTGATCTTAATTTGGGCTCATTTTGTTAATTTAGAGCAGATTTTTCAAATCATTTCTAAGGTTAGCTTACCTGGATTATTACCGGTATTTTTATTTATGCTTTTATCTCCTGTTTTAAGGGCGCTAAGGCTTAAGATTTTTCTGTCTGAAATTAAAAAGATTAAGCTTCTGGACTTAATCTTTTTAAATGGTTCAGCCATGATGCTTAATTTTTTTATACCAATCAGGATGGGGGAGATTGCCAAAGGGGTATTTTTAAACAGCAGGTACAATATACATATAGGTAAGGCCATCATCTGGGTGTTTATGGACAGGTTTGTGGATTTTCTGGCAGTTTTAGCGATAGCAGGTTTTCTTTTAATTCCTACATCTCTTAATATAACTTTTATAAAAATTATAATAATTATACTTAGCACCTGCCTGATTTTAACCTACCTGGCTGTTTTCCAAAAAGATTTTGCACAAAAAATAGTTAAATTTTTGACACCACTCTTTATAATAAAGTCTATTAAGATATATTTTGAGAGGTTTACATCATTCATTCTGGAGTCATTTTCTATTTTAAGAAGACATCCAAAAGATTTAAGCTTAATGTTGGTAGTAACAATCCTGGCTTATGGGGCTGACGCTGCTATCTGGTTTTTTACTTTCTTAGCTTTAAGTTCCCCCCAAAACTATTTTAAGATGTATTTAGGCCAGCTTTTATCCGCATTAACTTATCTAATTCCTGCAGCCCCCGGATATGTGGGTTCAGCTGAGGCATCAGGGACTTTAATTTTATCAGGAGTATTTGGGATAAATGCTAATTTGGCCTCTGCCATGATTGTCTTATTTCATATTCTATCTGCCATATTTGTGATAATCTTTGGCCTTATTTCTATCTTTAGCTTAAAGTTAGATCTGGGATTAATCTTTAAAAAAGCGTTTAGAAAATAATGGATAAAAACTGGCAAATAATTTACTTTAAAGATAAGAATGGTAAAAATCCTGTTAGCGATTTTTTAGATACACTAGATTCTAGACAGCAATCTAAGATTTTAAGAATATTACATTATATTGAAGAGTATGGTTTACAATCTGTAATTCCTCATTTAAGAAAATTAGCAGGAACACCTTTCTGGGAAATTAGAATTTTAGGTCAAGATAATATCCGAGTGATTTATATTGTACCAACGGATCTTCAAGTGTTAGTACTTCATGGATTCATTAAGAAAACCCAAAAAACGCCTCTTAAGGAAATTAAAATGGCTTCTGAAAGATACAACGATTGGAGGCTTGACAAATGATATCTTTTAAGATATCATTTAGCTATGAAAAACAAATTTTATACATTGCAGGAAGATCTTAAAAAGAGATTAAAAAATCCTGAGTTTAAAAAAGCTTGGGAAGAATCTGAAGTGGAATACCAACTTGGCAGGAGATTAATCGAAGCCCGTCTTGAAAGAAGTATCTCTCAAAGGGATTTGGCAAAAAAGGCTAATACAACTCAAGCTGTGATCTCCAGAATTGAAGCCATGAATTCTAATCCTTCTATTGGACTTTTAAAAAGGCTGGCAGAAGCGCTGGGAACAAAATTAAAAATCGGCTTTGAATAGAATTACGGAACAATTATTGGTGTGAGTTCTGCGAGTTCAACCTTTACTCCTGGATAAAATGCTCGTTGCAAAAAACCCTCTTCAACAGCTACTTCTAAATCTCTGTTAGTAATTGAGCCTTTTGTTGCATCAATAAATCTATCTCCTTCGCGCATACCAAATAGCATGAATGGATTATATATACTTATATTGAAGTTAAGTCTACTTTAACAGATGGGCCCATGGTGGGAGATAAAGATACTTTTTTAACTCTGGTTTTGCCTATTGTTTGAAGCAAGGTTTTAATATTTGCCGCAAGTTCCTCAGTAGGCTGGTCTAATTTGCCCAAGCCTAAATGAATAACAGGCGCCTTAGGTTCTGTTTTATATTCTGTTTTCCCTGCCTGAAAACCTTCGACTGTTTTTTTCAAATCAGTTGTGATAGTGCCGTTTTTAGGATTTGGCATTAAGCCTCTGGGACCTAAAATCCTGGCTACTTTAGCCAATTTAGGCATCCATTCCGGAGTAGTAATAACTATGTCAAAATCTATTTTTCCCTTGCTGATGTTTTCAATTACAGAGTCCGTACCTTCAAAGGCAAGAATCCTCAATTTTTTACCGGAGGCATAGGGCAGGGAGACTAAACCACGAAGACCCAATGCAACGGTGTTAATGTGTGCTTCTAAGGTGGCATTAAATTTAGTATAATTTAGCTTTTTAACCATGTCAACTGCAACGGAGAGAGGGTAGGATTTCCCTTTGTCTAAGTCTTTAGTGAGTTCCAGGTATTTTTTAGACCTGACTTTCTTAGTTTTTTCGGGTTTTTGAGCTTTTTTCTCTTTCGGGGCTTCGGCTACCTCAACTACTTTCGGTTTAGCTTCCTCTTCGGGAGCTTGTGCATCATCTATAATTTTTATCTTAGGTCTACCCATTACTGTATTTTTACTCCCATTGATCTGGCTGTGCCTGCCACTATCTTCATGGCTGCTTCTATATTTTTGGTATTTAAATCAGGTAATTTAGCCTCAGCAATTTGTTTAACCTGAGCTTTGGTAATGCTTCCAACAGGTTTTTTCATAGCCTCACCGGATCCTTTTTCCAGATTTGCAGCTTTTTTAATCATTTCTGCAACCGGTGGCTCTTTGGTAATAAAAGAAAATGTTCTATCTTCATAAACTGTGATCACAACAGGAAGTAAATTACCTTGTTTTTCTTTAGTTCTTTCGTTAAATGCTTTCACAAACTCCATAATAGGCAAACCATGGGGTCCCAGGGCTGTACCCACAGGAGGAGCAGCAGTTGCCACCCCTGCCGGGATGGTTAATTTAATATAAGTTTTAATCTTCTTTGCCATAGTTTTAAATCTTCTGTACTTGTAAAAAGTCCAGTTCCACCGGAGTTTCCCTGCCAAAAATGGAAACCAGAACCTTAACTTTTCCTCTTTCGCCGTCAACATGGTCAACTTTACCAATAAAGTCTGAAAAAGGCCCGTCCACAATTTTAACAGTATCATCAGCAGCAAATACCTGTTTATAAACAGGAGCCTCAGACTGGGTAAACTTAACTATAGTTTGCACCTCAGCATCAGAAATAGGGGTGGGCTTGTTTCCCATGCCCACAAAGCTGGTTACACCCTGGGTTGTCCTTACAGCCAGCCATGAAGCATCATCCAAAACCATCTTAACCAGGATATATCCGGGAAAAATCTTCTCTTTAATTGTTAACTTTTTACCACCCTTAATCTCAATTTTATCCTGCATGGGTACCAAAACATCCAGGATTTTCTCCTGCAAATGTTCGGATTCAATTCGCTGCTTTAGTGTGACAGCCACTTTGTTTTCATGGCCGGAGTAGGTGTGTACTACATACCATTTTGCATTTTTATTATCGTCCATATTATTTTATATTTTTTAATAAAAAAGCTGTTACTCCTGTTAAAATATAATCCAATCCTCCCAAGAACAGTCCTACTCCTACAGCTACAATTATTACCAAAGTAGTGTAGCGGATAGTTTGTTCCCGGTTTGGCCAGGCTACTTTACTAAGCTCTTCTCTGACTTCCTTTAAAAATGAAACAGGATTAACCATTTAAAACCTTTAAAAAAGCTTCCATTATATATGGAAGCAATTTGTCAAGTATAACAGATTAGAATAGGTAATATCAATACCAGTATTGAATTATTGAAAATAAAGTAGTAAGGTACGTACCTAATATGCCTGAGCGTGATACATTAAGGCGGCATGCTGCAAAATTAGGTACTGCATTCCTGGTAATCGGGGGATCTTTAATCCCTGATATTGGCAGTCAAGGCTTAAGTCTGGAGAGTTGTTTAAGTGGACGACCGGATTTTACCGACAGCAGTACTCTGGCTGCTGATTTAACGGTCTTTTTGCCTTTCGGAAAAAGATCTCAGCAAGACGGATGTTTTGAGTTAAGACTTAACCCTGGAGCAATAACAGGTCGCCAGTATTTGTTGGGGTGGCGAACCGGGGAACTGGAAATTTATACTCTACTTTCTCCTGGATCTGGTGGATCAGATTCGCAGACGATCCTTGAAGGTGTAGTAAGTTTAGATGGGAGACTGAGGGAGGGATCTTATTGGAGTGTACCAATCGATGGGGTTAAATCAGGTGACAGAGCTCATATAGTTACAGTTTTGTGGATAAATGGGAAGCTGGTAGCAGGAACAGTTGATGGTACCCCAGTGGCCCTGGATAGATATTGTCCCGCTGATCTTGGCCAAATTCTAGGTACCACTTTTCAATAGCCTTCAAATAAAAACAGCCCTTTTTAAGGAAGATTTATTCTCTTTCTTTACTGCGCTTGCCTGGATGACGAGGATCGTTTTTCTTGAAAAAACGATCTGTACTTCCATTTCTAATTTGCATCCCGAAAGTGGGACCATCAAATGTATTTGGAACTGTAGGCCCCTCCGTTTCGGAAACCCGCCTGAAGCTTAAAACTTCTCCTTCAGAATTGAGAACAGGTACAGAACCTATGATGTTTATCATAAAAGTATTTTACAATATATTGTCAAATTTGTATAATTTCCTCAATGAAACATCTGGCTATTTTTAAAGGAGAGGGGGCGGAGTTAATCCTGTCCGGTAAAAAAAGCATTGAAAGCAGGTTTTCAAAAAGAAAAGACCCCCCTTTTGGGCAAATATCTGCAGGAGATTTGGTTTATATAAAGCCTTCAGGGAAAGATATAATTGGCCAATTCATGGTAAAAAAAGTCATTTTTTATGACGGGTTGGAAGCGGGCGACGTTAGTGAGATTAGGGAAAGGTATGAGAAGCAGTTGGCTGTGGGTGAGGCTTACTGGCAAGGGAAGAAGGAAGCCAAATATGGCACCTTAATTTTTATAGGGGAGGTGGATCCATTTATAACCTCACCTATAAAGATTCCTAAAAAGGATTTAAGGGGTTGGGTGGTACTGGGTTAGTTTGACAAAAGGTATGACTAAGACCTATAATATCGCGTCTTTTACTTTTATATAATGGTAAATAACACATGAGTAAAACAGAAGCACGAGAGACGAATAGATCAAGGGTAACAAGATATCTTGAAGGTCTAGTAGGACCCCTCCCTCCTCCTAAGGGTACTGAAATTCCTATCAATCCAATTATTTCTCGTGAGGTGGGGTGTTATCATTATCAGCCGTGCGGAGTTCTGTAGGATATCTTACAGGTTTAGGTTTACTTAATTTTACACCTGAACAATCAAGGCAAAGACTTAGCGCCGCTAAATCTTTTAATCCACAATTGAAAGAGGAATGGCTTAGCATTCGCGAGTTTGCCCTAATGGGTATGTCTCCAAGAGAGATTCATGAGGCTTTAATTATTGACCAACAACTGGATATTCCTGTGCATACTTTAAGACAAAGAATACATGCCAAAGCTAAGAGAAAAGAATTTAAGAGAGAGGATGAGATGTATGAGAGAAATGTACGCAAGACTGTTCTGTCTGCCACAGATGAGGAGATAAAAGGAAGGGTCAGGTTATGGTTGAATGTTAGGAGAGTTTTGGTTAAACAAGGGAACCCTTTACCTACCACCCGTGTTAAATGGAGGTCTCTCTTGGGAGTCGGTAAGGTAAAAGCAATTTTGGAAAAGGAAAGACCAGGGAGTTTGGATTCTATCCCCGCGACACTATATGAGTGGAAGCTGCTCGCCCGGTTATTAGCAGCGCGCAGTATAATTCAACAGATAGGGATTAAACCATCTGATAGTAAACAGCTCAACGGTTTAACGAAGGATATTGGCAGGCTTTCACCCGAGCGGTCTGATGCATTAAGACCATGCTTTGGGGCAATCATTAAGGCGATCCCTCTTCAAAATGGCTTTGTTATTGAAATCAGTTAGTTGATTCATTTTAATGGTTGTAAACGTTCAATTTGCAGGAGTATTTTATGGCAGTCTGAAGTGCATTTTCCGCTTGGTTGCTGGTCAACAAATTTACTCCAATTACTCAAGTACTCGGGTGGTATAGCAACTGTCACAGAGTTTAAGCCGTGTTTACTGCACTGAAAACTAAAGATATTGGTTTCACCTGCCCTTAAGTAACCGAATCTTGTCTCAATCTTTTGCAATTCAGCTCCTGCTAATATACTCCTTGCTTCTTCGCTCAAGCCTACTATAGCAGATTTCAGGGAATCTGCTGAAATCGCCGGTTGAACAGGGGAAGCTTGGGCAGTGGCTAATCGGAGTCTTTCCTTTTCCCTGGATCTTTTTTGCTGGTTTTTTAAAGCTTCATATTCCTCACAGACATTGATAAGAGATTGCCTGGTGGGAATATTAAGGAATTTGGCTGTGCCGTCTAATCCAAGATTTGTAGCTGCCTGGCGGATTAACCTTGAGACAGTAAGGTCCGGGTGCCCTTTATATCCCAGCGCCTCCGATACCTTAGTAAGACGATAAGGGCCTTTTGGATTTTGGGCAAGCCAGAGTGATAATTGTTGTTGCCTTTGAGAGAGCCTTCGGTTAACAGTTTCCCTTATTAGGCTGAAATTTTTTTCAAGTATGGGTCGGGTTTTGTATAAAAGAGCATCTTTTTTGTCAGGGTCGTCTATTGTTTGAGCGATACAGCCGGTTTGCCTGATAGCCTTATCGTATTGGGATAGTTTATCTTCCAGATAAGATATAGTTGATGTGGGAAGTAAGCTTTCTTTCATATTGTAATTATATAGAATAGCTGGTCGTGTGTCAAACTATGGGCTTTTGCTCTATGCTAGCTAGTTGACTGAACCATCCTTCAGAGAAGCTTGTTCCGCAGGACGAGTTGCTGAGGGAGTGGCATAGGAGGAGAAGGCATCGGAGAAGGTGATTTTGTCCGGTTCAGTTTTAATATACACTAGCCCTTTTGGAGTATTTCCGGAAATTGCCAAATCTCGTCTGCCATCAATATTGGCAAGAATTATTCCTTCAGGCCGGGTAAATCCCAGGCTGGGATGAGTCTGTAAAAGTACCTGAGTTATTTTATTCCAAATTGGAGTAGCACCTGTGATACCAGAGGTTAATCTGGGATCCATGGGGGAGTTATCATTATTTCCCACCCAAACCCCAACTGTAAAATCGCTGGTATATCCAAAAGTCCAATTATCCCTTTTTGAATCTGTAGTTCCTGTTTTTACAGCAACTCCCGGAATGTTGAGCAAGGAATTTACTCCAAAAGCCATGGAGCGGGCGCTGTTATCAGACAAAATACTGTTAATTAAATAAGCTACCTGAGGAGATACCGCCTGTTTTTCCGATCTTTGATATTCTTCCAGAGTATTTCCGGAGGAATCCGTTACTTTTAAAATTCCTGTAGGTTTAATCAGCTTTCCTCCCTGGGAAAATGCCCCATATGCTCCCATCATCTCAATCATTTTGATTTCACCTCCACCCAACGTTAAAGATAATCCAAATCTTGAAGTGTCATTAAACGTACTTAGCCCCAAATCCTTGGCTGTTTGTATCATATTGGGAATGCCTATAGTAGCCAGCATTTTAACTGCCGGAATATTGAAAGAAGAACCCAGGGCTTGTCTGATTGATACCGGCCCATGGAATGCTCCGTCATAATTAACAGGAGAGTAGGAGTTAATGCCGTCTTTAAAAGTTGTGGGGCTATCAAGTATGGTGTTTCCCGGGCTATAGCCCTGTTTGAAGGCTGTGGCATAGTTTATAGGCTTTATAGACGAGCCGGGTTGGCGAAGGGCAATGGTCACATTAAAATTTCCAAATTGACTTTCATAGAAATCTTTTGATCCCACCATTGCTAAAATCTGGCCGGTTTTAGGGTCAGTTACCATGGCAGCTCCGTTTTTAACATTAAGGGCAGCTAAATTGATTAGCTCATCTGTAACAATTTTCTCAACCTCCTCCTGCAGGTTTAAATCTAAAGTGGTGGTAATTTTCAAACCTCCCTGGGAAACAACTCTTGGCCCGTATTTTTGGCTCAAAATGTCTTTGATATAAAATACAAAGTGAGGGGCTTTAATATTATTCTGAGGAGTTAGAAAGTTTAATTTTTCGCTCAAAGCTTCCTGCTCCTGCGCTTGAGTAATATATTTTTCCTCAATCATGCGCCTTAGTACTTGCTTTTGTCGCATCCTGCCAAGTTCAGGATGAGTTCCGTAAGGCGAGAATTCAGTTGGGGAAGCAGGCAAGCCTGCCAGAAATGCAGATTCTGCCAGGGTTAAACCTTGAGGTTCTTTGCCAAAATAAGTTTCCGAAGCAGCTTTTATTCCCCAGGTTGGACCTCCGTATGGTGTTTCATTAAAATACATCTGCAGAATCTGACTCTTGGAATATTTTGATTCTGCCCAAAGCGCTAAAATTACCTCTTTTACTTTTCTGATATATGTTTTTTCCGGGGTTAAAAGTGAGTTTTTAATCAATTGCTGAGTGATAGTTGAGGCTCCTTCCTGATTTTCGGATTTGATATTGTGTATAGCTGCCCTGATAATTGCCTCAAAGTCCACTCCGCCATGTTTATAAAAGTTTTTGTCCTCAATGGCAATAGTTGCATCTACTAAATATTTTGGTAATTCCTCAAGTTTTACTAAAGATCTGTTTCTGCCTTCATATAACCTGTACAAAAGCTTGCCTGATCTGTCATAAAATTCTGTTGTTAAAGGTTGGTTGGGCGAGATGAGCCTGTCAGGTGAAGGCAGCTGATAAGCAGCATTTAAGATAAAACTTGTGTAAAAGGAAAGAAAAAGCAATATTCCTAAAGCAATCCCGATGATTTTGGTTTTTTTAGGAAATCTTTTAAAAGATAATTTAAATTTGTTTAAATAATAAGGGATAAACCAGGATTTTCTGGGCCGGCCACGGTGTTTTTGTACATGGTATATCGTATATGGTATATGGGGAGGTTTAGACAAAAACTTCACGATCGTAAACATTTTGTCTATAGTTTTCATAACCATAAACCATAAGCCATTGACCATCAACAATGGCAATTGACCTACTTTTATCAGGGTAAATTGAATCAAAAGGAGAGTAATTGAAAAGAGGTCTAGTTTTGAATTGTTTTTTCTTTGTCCTTTTGGCATGTTAGCTAATTTTGGACAGAAAGATTCTGTGGCCATTCTAATTGAATCTGCATGCAGCCTGCAAGAGGGAATTTGACATTTAAAAACCTATAGTGTAGAATTTATATAAATATGAAAGAAGTTCCAGCAATTGGCATCCATTTTGAAAAACCGTATTTATTTGATTTGAGTTTAAAAAGAGGCACCTTAATTTTGGTAGGAAGCCTAGTAGCTTTAGCTTGTTCTTCTGTTGCCGCCCCTCCATTAGCTTCTGAAACACCCAGAAGTGACTCTTCTGGAGCCTGTTCTGATAGTGAGGTAATTCCTGTTTTAGGATCAGATAGGACAATAACCCGAGGGGAATACATTCAAACCACAGAAGCTTTGTTAAGAGTAAGTGACCCCTTTGTTGGTGGTAAAAGTTTTAAAGGCGTGATGGGAAACTTAGGTTACACAATTGGCCCGCTTGAGCAAAATTGTCCAGGCGTGACCTTTGAAGCAGGCTCACAATCTAATAAAGACGGATCTATCAGAAGGAAAAGGCCAGTGCCTCCATCAAGTTCTGCGCACGATGTTCATCTTCCGCAATTCAATGTGGATTGGGATTGGTGGTATAGATCATATGGGCTTCTACCAGTTACAGATACCAAAACAGGGGAGACTACTTATTTCTCTTTGGCAGAACCATGGGAACCTGCAAAAGGAACAAAATGGCCAACCTTTATTCGTGAAGGGGATGAATACCCGCATCCATTCAGAAGATATACCCAACCTGTTTACCCATTTCCAACTTCAGATTCTCGCCAACTGTACCCTACATATACAAAGTTTTCTGATGAGGCATTTGATTTAGGTAGGGGTAAAATACCAAATTCAGAAGGTTATCTTAGAGTTGGTAAGTAACTTTCCTGATCAACTTTTATGTTAGAACTATTGAAATATATACCATTTGTAAGACTAGGGGTTTCTTCTAAAAATGAATTAGCTCCGCAACAGCAGGAAGCTCAGGCAATAATTGAAACAAGCAAAAATTTTCCAGACAGCATTCTCTGGATGCTCCGATTGACAGGAATTAATCGTATGAACCCATTTGATCCTTTTGCTCTCGGGTTTCCGGGGAAGGACCTTCTTGATGTTTTTATCAGGGAACAGGCGGCAGCAGCAATAATGGTTGAAGAACATACATCAACGGAGGCCCGGCAAATTGTAAAAGGACATTTTGAAAAATCTATTGCTCTATATTCTCCTGTACCTGGATGTATTTCACCTCTGCGAAATATGGCAGATATTATGGTGCAGGCATATCCACAGATTGGCAAAATCAATGCGCCAGATCCAGGGGGAGCCAGACAAGATGCTGTTGGCATGTGTAATGTGTACGCCCGAAAATACCAAGAAGCAGTTAGAATCCAGTAAATTAATTAATCCCTAAATAGTCTTTTTGCCTCTTGCAAATATTCCGGATGGTTCATTTTGTCCATAAAATACCACCATTCAACTCCCCAAAGATAGATTTCTTTAAACCCTGTTTCCTTGGCATAATCTAAATTTTCCCCCAGCTTTGAGACCGGAAAATTTTTAATTTGGGTTTGTAAATCTGACTCTGATGGCAGGGCTTTACCTTCAATCCAGGGCTCCATTTGCAACTCAGAGATAATTGTTGGACCTGCCTTACCTGTAAAGAATCTTATTAAATCCTGCTTTAAATTATAAAAAACCGGCGGCAGAGGATAATCAACATAGCCTAAAATTGGATTCCAGACAGTCCGATAAACAGTGGTGCCGAATACATCGGATGAGGATATGGCAGGCAGCCAGAATCCCAGCTCCCCTGAATCAGTCAGCAAAATTGGCCTGTTACCTGCTGATTTTACTATTTGTATTTCTTGCTTAAGCCTGTCTTGGGTTGTTGAATTAGGAGTATCACAATTTCCAAAAGGTAAAAACGGTTCATTTTCCACCTGCCAATAGATAATATTTTGATATTTTTTAAAATGGTCAATTTCTGCTTTGACTAATTTTAAGATTCTTAAATCCCGCTCAGACCTGATCAAATTTTTTACCCAGGGAGGATCAAAACATTCAGGCCATCTGGGCTGTTTATAGCCTAAACTTAAAATCACTTGAATATTTCTTGATTTGGCAATGTCTAAATAATAATCAACTTTGGAAAAATTTAGCTCTCCGGGAAAGCCTTCCACCTCATCCCAATAAACAGGCAGCCTGAGTGATTTTACCTTTAATTCATCTAATATTTTTATGAAAGTAGTTTGGGGATTTAAACCAAGCTCTATTGCATATTTGGGAGAGAAACTCACACCAAGTTTAGTTTTTTCTACAGGATTAGAAAAGGCTAAAATATAAAGGCCTAAAATAATAAAGATAATTCCCAGCAGTTTAAAACAAAGTGATAATTTACCGTATCTTTCTTTTAAGAAAATTCCAAAAATAAGTAAAAAGATATACTGGGTTCCCTGCAGGGAATTAACCAAAGCCGGATTAGCCAAAGATATTGAAAAAAGTAAAAGCAGCTCAGATGCTCCGCCTAAGGCTTGCCCGGTTAAAAATAATACTCCGCTTTTTCCAAAGAGATTAATTTTTTGGCCATTTGAAGATAAAACTCTTTTTCTAAGCTGCGGGATGACTAGGATAAGTAAGATAAGAGGAATAAGTATCATTCTTGAGTAAACCAAAATAGAGAAAAAATCTTCTCCCAAATAAGCCTGACGAAGCAGGATATAAGATAGGGCAAAGAAAATGGCTGATAATACCTCAAAGATAATCTCCGCTTTTGTCAACTTGCCTTTCCAGTCCAAAATGGTGATAAAAATAAGTCCTAAACTTAAAAATAAAATAGCCCAGGTTTGGTTAATATTAATTGCAGAATTTCTTGAAGCTTCAATTAGTAAGATCAGAGGAATTAATGTGCCGATTATGGGAATAACTCTGGAAACTAATCCTACTTTTAAGGCTTTGAACATAAAATAAGCCCCGGATGTCCAAGCCAGGGTGGAGATCGAGGCTAAAATTAGAACCTCAGATTTTGGAATATGAGTAAAAGGCAGGGCGGGGATTAGAATTAAGCTGAAAATTGATACATAAAAAATATAAACAAAAGGATCAGGAATAGCTTTTTTAAGCAAGACTTTATTAACAGTTACAGAAACACTATTGAAAAAGTAGGCCAGCAGTGTAAAAGGCAGGTGAGACATTTATTTAATTTCTTTAAGTTCTTCTTTTAATCTTTTTTCCAAAACTTCAGATGCCTGGACAGTGTGTCCAATAAAGCGCAAGAGGGAATGGGGAATGCCGTTGTGTTGGATAATATCCGTATACACCAGTGCCGAAGGCCTGATATGGCGCTCCTGGTTTGTATAATCCACCTCCACCAGTCCAAATCTGGGATCAAAACCTCTGTGCCATTCGAAATTATCTATCAAAGACCAGTAAAAGAATCCTTTAACATTAACGCCTGATTGGATTGCTCTGTACACCTCATGTAAATAAGTAATTAAAAACCTGTTTCTCCTGTCATCATTGGTTGAGGCAATACCGCACTCTGTTATATAAATAGGCATGTGATCAGATATATCAGCCAATACGTCATATAAACCTTCAGGATAAATCTCCCAGCCCAAATCTGAGGCATCTCTTGACTTCTCCGATACCTCAGCAATATGGGGTAATATGCTTTTACCGTCTTTAAACCTGACATGGAAATAATAATTTATGCCTAAAAAATCATGGGTTCCTTTTGTCAGCAGATAAAAAAGATGGTTTGCTCCCACATCATAAAAAATAACAGCTAACTGCTCAATCAGCGAGTGTTTATGATATGGCTCAAAAGACTGGATATTGTTGGCAATACCAACTGGTTTATGAGGATAATTTGAATGCAAAAATTTATATACTTTTTTATGGGCTGAGGTTAAATTAAGATAAACTTTAATTTTTCCCCAAAAACTTATTTTTGCCGGAGGCCACTCTTTTTTAATATATGCCTCATAAACATAAACCTCAGGTTCATTTAAGGTGATCCAAAAATCCACATATTCAAAGAGTTCCGGAGCTATTCTTTTAACAAATCTTTCAAAGTAATATGGGCTTTTTCCATTTTCAAAGCCGCCTTTTTGAGCCAGCCACTTAGGTAAGCTAAAGTGCCAAAGAGTGAGCATAACTTTAATATTAAGTGACTTAAGGTACTTAAGTAACTTAATGTAATGATTGATCTCGGATGTATCAAATTCACCCTCTCTGGGTTCAATCCTTGACCATTCAATAGATAATCTGTGGGCATTATGATTAAGCTGTTTAATCAGATCAAAATCGCTTTCATAAAGATTATATTGATCACAAGCCGCTCCGGCACTTTTAAAATCTTCCCAGTCAGAATTTGTATTATTTCCTTCAACCTGATAAGCGCTGGTAGCAGATCCCCACAAAAATCCTTCAGGGAACTTCAGGATTTTATGGTCATGTTTTTCTTTGGGCTCGTGATGGGACATATTATTATAGTATGTTATTATTACTTTGTGATCAAGCTTCTGCCCTTTATTTTAATACCTGTTTTAATCATTGGAGCCTTAGGGTATTGGAGGTATACTTCAATCAAACAAAGCATAACTCCTGCAAGTTTGTCCCAAGATGCTCCGGATATTCAGCCTCTTGAAGTGCCAAAAACCCTGCCTGCGGTTACAGTCACCTCTACCCCCATACCTACTCCTACTTCTACTCCTGCGCCTTCTTCTAGCACCCAGCTTAATAATATGGAAGCCTCTATAACAGATTTAAAGATGAGAGTTTCTGCTTTGGAAAAATCATCTCAACCAGTATCCACTTCCAGTAAAGCAACAGCTTATATACCTCTTGGTGCAGGCGGAACCTGGAGTTATTCAAGTTTTACCACCTTGAGTGATTATCAGATTAGTTTGGATCCTGCCAATTTTTCAGGTTACACCAGTATGGTTTTGGAGGTAATTTTCAGGGTAGTTGATTCTGATACTACAACTTCGGTCAGGTTTTATAATACCTCAGATAGCAGTGTAGTTTCATCAGAGGTTTCCACAGCCTCGTCCAGCTTTAATCTTGCCTCATCTTCATCTTTTAAGCTTGCTTCCAGCAGTAAAACTTATGTCCTGCAGGCTAAAAATTCCGCCGGGAGGACTTTTTTCATCCAGCTGGCCAGATTAAGGGTTAATTATTAAATTTCTCTTGCAGGGATGTCAGGATTCGGACCTGAAAAAAAGGTTTTGGAGACCTCTATGATACCATTTCATCACATCCCTAAGCATTCTAATTGTAAATTGTAAATTGTTAATTGTAAATTGCGGAGAATTACTTTCCAATTTTAACTTCGCTGTGTTCTGTGGTTTTTCGACACTTTTTACAAAACTTTTTTAAAATTAATTTTTCTTTAATATTAACTGTGTTTTTGGAAGCAGTGTAATTTTTGTTTTTGCAGACAGAACAGGCAAATGCAAATAAATTTCTATTTCCCTTTTTGGCCATGGTTTAAGATTATAGCTGGTTTGAGCTACTGATGCAAGATTAAAACCTTATCCCTGTCTTTTTTGATTATTTGATAACTTTGAGGATTAATTTGGGGATCTTTTAACCTCCAGTCATTGGTGATTAATAAAAAGCTGGTGGGTTTTTGCAGCAGACTTGCCAGCTCTTCTCTTTTAATTTTTAAGACATTTTTTCCGGAATAAAAAACTGCTGTCGGGTCAAAATCTCCGTCAGTAAGCAATTTTTGAGGGTAATTTGAGGCTTCTTTAGACAAAATTGCCTCATCTGATATATATTTTGGAATATCAATTACCTGATACCAGACCCGGCGGATTTGGTTTATATAAAAATACGAACTGGCTATCATAACTATTGCAAAAAATAAATATCTTTTTGAATATGCAAATTTTTCAAAAAAAGAATATACTCCTCCAAAAAACAAAAGTATTAAGATAGGATGCAGGGGTATTAAATGCCAAATCTGGACCTTTGGGGAAAAGATAAAAGGAAGAAGAAAGGTTGCAAAAAATGTTACTAAAATAAAAAGCCTTTTTTGAACGAGCACAAAAGAAATTAACAATCCCCCAATTCCCGGCCAAAACCATTTGCCAATGCCCTGATATAAATAATTCTTTGTTAGCGCTAAATTAGCCAGATAATCTGTTTTTATACTGACCCCCCTTAAACCTACACTGGTGAAATTTTGCAAAAATTGAGGATAGGTGATAGTTTGATATATAAAATAAGCGCATATTAGAAAAAAAGCGCTGATTGGATATTTCCAGCTCTTTTTATCAATTTTTTTGTGCCAAAAAATTACAATTGAAACCGGGATAATTGCAAAAGGGACTAAAGTTTTAGTCAGGAATAAACATATCAGGCTAACTGATAAATGGGGGAAATATTTTTTATCTTTGGATGCTTTCAGCATTAGATAGATACTTACTAAAAACAGCAGGGTGAGTAAGATATCCAAATTACCGGACCTTGCCCTGTATACAAACCAAAATGAAGAAGAAAGGATAGTGGCAGAGACAATACCAACTAAACGGTTAAAAAGTTCTTTTCCTAAATAGAATGTGAAGTATACGCTTAAGAGTCCGGCTATTGCCTGGGGAAACCTGGCCCAAAATTCAGAAACTCCAAATATTTTAAATACAGCCGCCTCCAGCCAAAATCCAAATGGAGGATGGTCAATGTATGGAAGTCCGTTCCAATTTAGGTTTAAAAGATTTCCGCTTTGGGCAATTGTTCTTGAAATACTGGCATACCAGGCTTCGTCCCAGTTTACTAAAGAGGATTGTCCTAATTTATAAAAAAATAAGGGAAGTGTTAAGGTTAAAATAGCCAGACAGAAAATATCTCTAGTTTTCACTTTTTAATTTTGATTCTATTTCTTAAATTTGTAAAATAGCCTTTAGGATTAAAGTTAACTAAATACAAGGCGATGAAAAGGTTAATAATAAAATAAGCTGTTTTGGAAAAAGATGGATTAGCCACTAGAGCATAAACCTCAAAAGGAAGCAGTCCTATGGTAACAATTATTAATAAATCCAAGCCCCAGTGTTTTCGCTGCCAAAGACCAATTGAACCTATCATTTTAGTTAAACCCAATAAAAGCAGGATAAAAACTACCCAGCCTCTGTGAATTAAAAGATAGGGGACAATTTTTTCTATGAGTGTTGCTAAAAAGTCATGAGGATCTTCAAGCAGCTCACTGTTCCTGAAATTTATATACAAATTGTAAATCCTGGTGCCAAAAACAATCATTCCAAAACCTAAAATAGTTTCAAAAAATCCCAGCAGGAATTTATAAATAATAATATATCTGGCAACTTTTATTTCATTTAAATCTTCATTCATAAGCTGATTATATATTAATTGGAGCAGATATATGACACCGCTCGAGAATATTTTACCAAGAACTTCTAATCTTCAAAGGAAAAAAATTTAGTGTTAAGTTTTTGCAACTGAATTTTCCTTTGGAATAATTAAAATTTTATCCACTCTATTTCCATCCATATCCATTACCTCAAATCTGTAATTTCCAATCTCAAATTTATCTCCGGAGACAGGAATGTGTCCAAGCCTGTGCATAACAAAACCTCCGGCAGTATGAAACACACCAAAACGCTCATCAGGAAGTTTTTTAATAGTAAAATACTCCTTAAATTCATCAATCGGTACAAGACCATCCACAAGATATGTTCCGTCCTCCCGTTTTTTTATTTCCTGTGCCTCAAGCTCATTAATTGTCGGTATATCGCCAACAATTGCTTCTAAAATATTCGTTAAAGAAAGAAGTCCCCGGATACTGCCATATTCATCTACCACCAGTGCCATATGAATCCCTGATTTTTTGAAAAGCTCCAATACTTTCAATGCATCCATACTCTCAGGTGCAAAAAGAGGCTTATGGAGAAATTTTTGCAACTCTATCCTTTCTTCTATAAGGAAGTTGGTAAGTATATCTTCTGATCTTATAATACCAAGCACTTTATCAAGATTGTCACGGCATACAGGAAAATTAGCGTGAGGATATTTTACTATTTTACTTCTTAGTGTTTTAAATGAACTATCAATATCAAGCCAGACAATCTCTTTCCGGGAAGTCATAAGTGCATTTGCTTTTTTATCACTGAGACGAAGCGTTCGCTCGACGATGTCTTTCTCTGCAAGGTTAAATATGCCTATCCGCGCACCTTCTTGAATAAGCATTCTTACCTCTTCCTCGCTCACCGACGGCTCGCTAGAGGACTTTATTTGTAAGATACGCAGTAGCCAGTCGGTTGTGACACTTAAAAGTGTCACAAGGGGAGAAGCCAGGGAAGATAAAACATTCATCGGGCGTGCAACAAGCGTTGCAATTTTCTCAGGAGCAGTAAGAGCTATGCGTTTTGGAACAAGCTCACCAATAATTAGTGATAAATAGGTAATAACTGCCACAACAAGAAAAAGCGCAATACCATCGCTGTATGGAGCAAGGTATGAAATATTTTTCAATTCACTTGATAAGCTTTCGGCAATTGTTTCTCCTCCAAATGCTCCTGCAAAGATGCCAATGAAAGTTATACCTATTTGAACAGTCGAGAGAAATCTACTTGGAGCTTTCGCAGTATCTAATGCTATTTGTGCATTTTTACTGCCCTCGTTTGCCTGTTGAGCGAGTTTTGATCTACG
This sequence comes from uncultured Gammaproteobacteria bacterium, assembly GCA_964362195.1. GTDB lineage: Bacteria > Patescibacteriota > Microgenomatia > Daviesbacterales > UBA10151 > CAYICZ01. The sequence continues at coordinate 26,138 of CAYICZ010000013.1, forward strand.
GGCCGAAATTATGGCAATTTCTGCCATTGCAAAGGTACCGTTTAAAATAATTAATAGAAGAACAATTAAAATTTCCATGTTATATCAGACTACTGCCTTTTGAACTTCCTGATAATACTCGCCCTTATTTCTGCATCAACTAATATGTGATGAAGAGCAGGTAATATGGAGGCAATAATAATAAGCCCGACAATGGGCAGGAGGTATTTATCAACATCCGGAATGAGGCTGCCTAAGTAATATCCTGCCAAAGTTACCCCGATTGCCCAAAGTACACCGCCAACTAAATTAAAGGTTAAAAACCTTTTGTAATCCATTTTCCCGGCTCCTGCAACAACCGGGGCGAAAGCGCGAATAACCGGAATGAACCTTGCCAAAATGATAGTTTTGCCTCCGTGCTTGCCATAAAACCTCTGAGCCCTTTCCAGATGTTTTTTGTGAAAGAACATTGAATTCTCTTTTGTAAAAATCTTAGGTCCCAGTTCTGCTCCAATTAGATAACCAATGCTGTCGCCTGCAATCGCGGCCGCAAAGCAACCGGCAATCAAGATTTTAATGTCAAAAAATCCCTGGGAGGCTAAAAATCCGGCTGTAAACAAAAGACTGTCCCCGGGAAAGAAAAAACCGATAAGTAAACCGGATTCTAAAAAAACTATGGTAAAAACTCCCAAATATCCAACTGCTTGAATCAGCGAAGTCAGATCAAAATGCATAAAGTAAGTATAGCAGATTTACGTTTTTATGCTAAGCTCTGAACGGGATTTTATAAAGAAGTAGCCGATGACTATAGCTGTGACAACCGGCGTAAACCATTCGGGAATATGAAAACCAAAACTATCTAAAACCATAATCATTCCCAAAAAGAGGATTGAATACATCGCTCCATTTTTTAAATATACATACTTTTGAATCCTTTCAATATTATGAATAGTTACCTCTCTGACTACAAAGGCTCCGATGCCATTTCCCAGCAGAATCAGCGGTACGGATAAGGTAAAGGCAAAAGCACCCACTACTCCGTCAATTGAAAAAGTGGCATCAATTACTTCCAGATAAAGAATCTTACTTAAATCCGAGCGGGTCTTACTACCTGTAATAAGACTCTTTTCGGCTTGTTCGGCATTCTCCTTAAAGCCATGTGTAATAAAAAAGGCGGTTGAGCCAATTACTGCGCCAAACGCCATAAGCGGATTTATTTTTAGAGCAAACCAAACAATTGCCGCAAGCGTTATAGAAACAATGGCGTAAAACCAAACCCCTTGAGATTGAATAAACCTCTCACCCTTCAACCCGAACTTCTTTGGTTCTAAAAATAGCCAATGAAAAAACAGAAAGATTAAAAACGTTCCTC
>CAYICZ010000014.1:0-26211 GCA_964362195.1 uncultured Gammaproteobacteria bacterium
GATTTGACTAAAGGCATAAATCAAACACAAACCAGTCAGTTCCAACATCCTCGCTGCTAAATAAATGTACCAACGACAAAAAATTAAGATCATCTTATCGCCTTTGCTTTAGATTGCATATACTGTTCAGTGATAATCAGGGAAAGCCCAAGAAAAACAGCCATCTGAAAACCCAAAGTTACAGAAACAAACCAAAGCAAAAGTAAACATTTTTTATAAAAAAACAGACCAGGCAAATTTAATACTGGGGGTTGAAGGTTTTGATAGATATGATGATAAAAGATATGCCGGCGATATTTTGTCCGTGATTTTAGGTGAAGGAATGTCCTCAAGGTTATTTATCCAGGTTAGGGAAAGAAGGGGTTTGGCTTACCGTATTAATGCATCCAGTAACTCATATGCTGATACCGGAACATTTACAGCTTATGCAGGGTTAAAAATAGAAAAGGTTTATGAAGGATTAGAGGTAATTTATGCAGAATTAATGAGAACTGTAATGGAAAAAGTGAGTGAAGATGAATTAAAAAAAGCTAAAGAAATGATTAGAGGCAGAATAGCAATCCAGAGTGAATCAACTAATTTTCTGGCAGAATATTTTGGGACTAACTTTGTACTGGAGCGCAAAATTGAAACCTTTGAGGAATATTTACAAAGAGTAGAAAAAGTCACAGTAGCGGATGTTCAAAATATAGCAAAGCAGTTATTTGTTAAGGAAAACTTTAATTTACAAGTAATTGGTCCTTTTAAGGATTCATCTAAATTTGAAAAGATTCTTAATCCGTAAAACTATAATAATAGAAACTAGACTTACTAAAAACCCTCCCAAAATATCTATTGGATAATGTACACCAACATAAATTCTGGAGATTCCTACTAAAGCCATTAAGGTTAAAAAAAGATAAGACCATTTTGATTTAAAGTAAAAATAAGAAAAAGCTATAACTGCCATTAAGGTGGCATGACGGGAAGGAAATGACAGGTCCGGTTTATTATCTGCCAAGGGTGCAAAATTAAAAGTCACAAAAGGTCTGGGTTCATGGATAAATAAATGTATTCCTAAAATCAAAAGTATGGAAATAGGAATTCCTAAAATAATTAATAAAAAAGCTTTCTTCTCTTTGATTTTCCCTTTAATTGCTAGGATAAAGCTAAGTAACATTGTTAGAGAAAGGACATAGTTAGTAATAAAAATCATTACACTATCCAGGATTTGAGATTTGTGGCTTAAGTTATATATTGAGAAAAATAGAGCAGTATTATCCATTAAGGTAGGGAAGAAAAATTATCATACCGATAATTGCAGAAGTAATAGATGCTATCAGTACTGCTCCGGCTGAAATATCCTTGGCAAGCTTTGCTCCAGGATGCTCCTTATCTGTAAAAGCATCAACAACTGTCTCAATTGCAGTATTAGTTAGTTCAACAGCAATTACAAAGCCTATCAAAAAAATAATTATCATCCAGTCTTGTCTGGATATTTTTAATATGAATGACAGAATGATTGCCAAAATTCCTGCTAAAAAGTGAAATTTAAGATTTGGTTCTTCCTTTAGTGCTGCCACGATTCCCTCAAAAGCATATTTGAAAGAAAGAATATGAATTTTTTTAGCTGGCATAATTTAAGTATATCATTTTTTAATCAAACTTGACTTAAAGCTCAATTTTAGTTATATTAGGCTATGAGATACACTGAGATTAAAGAAAAGTGTGGAATCTTCGGAGTTTACGGAAAGGGTTTTCAGGCAGCCCGCTTGGTTCACCCGGGCCTTTGGGCACTTCAACATAGAGGTCAGGAATCTTCAGGAATTGCATCTTCAGACGGTAAACAAATCTATTTCCATAAAGGTATGGGACTTGTTTCCGCTGTTTTTGCGGAAGAGGACTTAAAGAAATTAAAAGGGTATTTGGCCATCGGCCACAACCGTTATTCCACTTCAGGTGATTCAAAAATCGAACATGCTCAACCTGTCATAGAAAAACTTAAAAATGGACAGTCAATTGCCTTAGCTCATAATGGTAACTTGCCATCTATACAAAAATTAAAAGAATTCCTGGAAGAAAAAAATGTGCCGATAAATGGAGCTAATGACTCTGAAATGATAACAAAAGCCATAGCTTTTTATATGGTACAAGGGCTACCTTTGGAAGGGGCGATAAAAAAAGCTTATCCGTTATTTACCGGAGTATTCTGCTTACTCATTATGGAAAAAGGGAAAATTGTTGCCGTTAGGGACTCTTTTGGAATAAGACCTTTATGTTTAGGAAAATTAAATGGAGGATTGATAGTTGCATCAGAATCCTGTGCGCTAGATATAATTGGTGCAAAATTTATAAGAGCTGTTAGACCGGGTGAGATGATTGTTTTAGATAGCAATGGCTTAAAAAGTTATCAGTTAGAAAAAGGGAAAGAAATGCTGGATGTTTTTGAATTTGTTTATTTTGCCAGACCGGATAGCTATTTAATGGGTAAGAGCGTTGATGAGGTGAGACAAAATTTAGGAGTACAACTTGCTAAGGAATTTAAAGTGAAAGCAGATGTGATAGTGCCGGTGCCGGATTCAGGAATTCCTGCTGCTTTAGGCTTTTCCAGGCAGTCTGGGATTCCTTTTTACCCGGCTCTTATTAAGAACCGCTACATTCACAGAACTTTTATAATGCCGGAGCAGCATACCCGAAATCAGGGAGTAAGATTAAAATTAAATCCGCTAAAGCATATTTTAAAGGGGAAAGTAGTAGTCCTGATTGATGATTCGGTTGTACGCGGTACCACCTCAAAGCAAATTATCGACATGATAAAAGGGGCCGGAGCTAGAAAGGTTTATTTCTTGATTTCTTCTCCCCCGGTGAAGTATCCTGATTTTTATGGTGTTGATACTCCCAGACAAAAAGATTTAATCGCTGCCAGGAAAACTGTCAAAGAGATTGAAAAAGAAATTGGTGTTTCTGCACTGTATTATCTTTCTTATGAAGGATTGCTGAAAGCAGTTGGAATTTCTGAAGATAGTCTTTGCACCTCTTGTTTTACAGGTAAATATCCGGTTGATATTGGCGAGCGGGTAAAGGAGATAAAACAGATTGATTAAATTTTTATGAAAAGGATTGCGGTACTTATTTCTAACGCAGGTAAAGGAACAAACTTACAAGCAATCATTGACGGGGTAAATTCCAGGAAAATCAATGCAAAGATTGTAGCGGTGATATCTGATACCTCTGATGCCATAGGTCTAAATAGAGCCAGGAAACACAAACTACCTATTAGAATTGTTCCAAAGAAAGAGGATCTCTTAACTTTTTTGGGAAAATTAAACCCTGACTATATTTGTCTCGCAGGATGGAAACAGATTATTTTGGATGAAGTAATTGATGCTTTTCCAGACAAAATTTTAAACATTCATCCCGGCCTTATACCGGATAGTTTGAATGGTGTGGTAAAAAATCCCGATGGATCAGAAGGTTTATGGAACAGAGGAAAACTGACAGATAAAGCCATACAGAATTTTTTGGATTCCAAAGCAACATATGCCGGTTCAACCATACATTTTCTCTCACACGAATTTGACTATGGCTCGGTTTTAGGTAGATGTTTTGAAAAAATTAGAAAGGGAGATACTGTGGACTCACTTTATACAAGATTAAAGAGAAAGGAAAATAAACTTTATGTTGATATATTAGCCAGGTTTTGTAAAGAGGATGAACAAACTGTTTTGGTGGTGGATGGTGGTGGAAGAGGGGCAGCGCTAGTTGATAAGTATGGACAATCAGAACATGTCGGAAGAATTTTAGTAGTTCCGGGAAATGATTTAATGCAAATTAATACCAAAAAGCCTGTTATTACTTATCCTGATTTAAAAACTACCAGTGTCAAAGAAATTTTAGAGATTTGTAAAAGAAAAAAAGTAGATTTGGTGGATGTAGCCCAAGATAATGCGGTTGAAGTTGGGCTAGTTGATGAGTTGGTAAAAAATGGATTTGATACTGTTGGACCAACAAGGAAGAACGGACAAATTGAATGGGATAAAGCCTGGGCAAGAAATTTCATGATTAAGTACCAAATTCCAAGTCCCAAATTCCAAATTTTTAAATCTGAAAAAGACGGCATAAATTTTATTAAGAAAAATCCCGGGGAAAAGTGGTTTGTAAAAGCTGCAGGATTGGCAGAAGGTAAAGGAGCAATTCCAGCAGGTAATAGAGAAGAAGCAATAAATGCCATAAAGATAATGAGCAAATTCGGAAAAAGTGGAGAAACTTTTCTTTTGGAGGAATGGTTAATAGGTGAGGAGTTTTCCGCATTTGCCATTTGCGACGGCGGAGATTTTATTTTTGTAGGGAGTGCTCAGGATCACAAAAGGGTTAATGATGGAGATTTGGGTCCAAATACAGGAGGCATGGGATGCGTATCAAATCCTCTAATTGTTGATAAAAATATTAAAGAACAAATTAATGAAATTTTTTCAAAAGTTATCAATGGTATGAAAAATGAAAGAAGACCCTACAAAGGGGTTTTATATTTAGGAGGAATAGTGATTAATGGATTAGTTTATGTAATAGAGTTTAATGCCAGATGGGGAGATCCGGAGGCGCAGGTAATAATCCCATCCATAAAGAATGATTTTGTAGAAGTCGCTGATGCAATAATTTTTGGTAAAATAAAAAATCTTAAATTTGATATTGATAAAAAAGTAAGAGTTGTGATGGCAGGAACTGCAAAAGGATATCCAACTGATTACTCATCTGTAAAAGGTAAAAAAGTGTTTGGAATAGAAAAAGTTCAAAAAATGGGAGTAAAAATTTATGGAGCAGGGATTAAAAAAGTGGATGGAGATTGGGTAGTAAATGGTGGAAGAGTTTTATATGTGATGAGTAAGGGGGAGGATGTAAGGGAGGCAAGAGAAAAAGCATATAATGCTATGAAATTAATTAGTATAGAAGGAGATAACCTACACTTCAGAAAAGATATTGGTTGGAGGGATTTAGAAAGGCTTAAAAAATGATTTACAAAATCAGGGTAGCAGACAAAAATTCAAGAATTGAAAAAATTAAAGTTTATAGACTGGAAGGAATTAGTCTGGAAGAAACAAAACTTTTGGCAGAAAAACTTCTATCTGAATCTCTAACTCAAAATTATTCAATCAATAAACCTTTAACTCATGAAAAAGTAATAGAGATTGCTTACAAACCAGGAGTTATGAATCCGGAAGTGGAATCTATTCTAAAAGCATCTGCGGATTTGGGAATAAAACTTAAAGCCGCTGATTCATCCCATGAATATATTGTTTCCACTATTGATAAAACAAATCTTTATAATTCTTTAATTGAATATGTTGTTAAAAAAGAACCGGAGACTTTAATTATTAAAGGTAGTCCGGGGAAAACAAAAATAATTCATCTAGGAAAAATGAGAGATGAAGATTTAATGGTACTGTCAAAAGACAAATTATTTCTAAATCTTGAGGAAATGCAAGTGATACAAAATTATTTTAAAAATTTAAAAAGAGATCCGACAGATTTGGAATTGGAAACTCTAGCCCAAACCTGGAGTGAGCATTGTGCTCATAAAACATTTAAGGCAAAACTTTTGGTTGATGGAAAGGCGAAAGAACCTTTATTTACCAGACTGAAAAAAGAAGCACTTAAACATAATAAAAATATTGTTTCCGCTTTCGTGGATAATGCAGGGGTGATGGATTTCTACGGCGGTTGGGCTATTAACGGAAAAGCGGAAACTCACAACGCACCTTCTGCAATAGAACCCTACGGCGGTGCAATGACAGGATCCGGCGGGGTTTTTAGGGATGTTGTGGCAACAGGACAAGGCGCAAAATGTGTAATCTCAACAGATATCTTTTGTCTAGCCCCACCTGATATGGATAAGAGTGAGTTACCTGAAGGTACCTTGCCGCCCGATTACATATTAAAAAGAGTGGTTACTGCTGTTAGGGATTATGGCAATAGAATCGGAATTCCCACTAACAATGGATCATTTCATTTTCATGAAGACTTTAGGGCAAAACCTATTGTATTAGTTGGATCATATGGAATCTTGCCTAAAAGAAAAGCTAAAAAAGGTGAGCCAAAAATAGGGGATATCGCAGTAGTGATCGGTGGTAAAACCGGAAGAGATGGCATACACGGGGCAACTTTTTCATCAGGTGAAATGTCAGAGAGGACCATAGAGGTAAATGCTACAGCTGTACAGATTGGAAATGCAATCGAAGAAAAAAGAGTTTTTGATGCAATCTTAGAAGCCCGTAATAAAGATTTAATTAGAGCTGTACAGGATTTGGGGGCAGGAGGATTTTCATCAGCAATTGGGGAAATGGGGGAGGAAACTGGGGTAATAGTTCATCTGGAAAAAGCCCCCCTTAAATATCAAGGTCTTGCTCCTTGGGAAATTTGGGTGTCTGAATCCCAAGAAAGAATGTTGATAATTTTGTCCCCAAAAAATTTAAATGACTTTTTGGAAATTTGTAGAAAATATAATGTTGAAGCAACAGAAGTTGCAGAATTTGATGGAAGTAAAAGATTACAGGTTTATTTTGGAAAAGAACAAGTGGGGGATTTAGATATGGGTTTCTTACATGGAGGATTACCCCAGCGTATAATGCGTGCAACGCATGTTAAGGTCGCACCTTCGTTGAGGATGCACCTGAACATGCCGGGGACAGAGAAGGAGTGGGTTGAGCTTTTGGAAAAAGTTTTATCTGATGGAAATGTCAACTCCAAAGAACCGGTTTTGCGAATGTATGATCATAATGTCCAGGGGACAAATGCTCTACATCCATTCACGGGAGAGGGAATGGATGGACCACAAGACGGCGCTATTGTCAGGCCTTTGTTGGATAAACCATACGGTTTGGTTGTAGCCCACGGACTTAATCCAACATTTACCATGACGGATCCATATTGGGGAAGTATTTGGGCCGCAACTGAAGCAATTTCCAACTATGTTGCTGTGGGAGGAGATTATAAAAATGCGTCTTTAATAAATAATTACATCTGGCCATATCCTTCTGAAGAGTGGCTGGGGAAATTAGATTCTTGCGTTGATGCAGTTGTTGATTTTATGAAAGCCTTGAAAATTCCGGTTATTTCCGGGAAAGACTCTTTGTCTGCAACTTACCGTGGTTCAAATGGAGTAATCATCCACTCTCCACCAACTCTTTGTATGTCTGTTTTTGGAAAAATACCGGATGTCTCAAAAACAGTCTCCTCCGATTTTAAGGAAATAGGATCAACTATAGTTTTGGTTGGTAAACAAGATTTAAAGGTAGATTTAAAAACTTTACCAAAAGTCTTGGATAAAGTTCACATGGCAATTACTTCTGGTAAAGTATTATCTTGTCATGATGTTTCAGAGGGCGGATTAATTACTGCTATTTTTGAAATGTGTGTGGGAGGAAATTGTGGATCTACTATTACAACAAAAGCTGATGAATTACTTTTAGAAACAGCTGGGTGTTTTATAGTTGAGGTGGAGGATAAGGTTACTGCCGATAGGATGTTTAATGGGGTACCATACAAAATTTTAGGAAAAACTAGAAAAGATGAGAAATTAGAAGTTGACGAAATATTTACTGCTGGTATGAGGTCTCTGCAAAATGCCTGGCAAAAGCCTATGAAGGAGATATTCGGATGAAGAGTGTTAATGTTTGTGTCCTACAATCTGATGGGACTAATTGTGACAATGAACTTTCTTACGCATTTAAAAAGTTTGGCGGAAATCCGCAATTTGTCCATATTAATGAGCTAAGAGATGAAAGTAAGAGTTTGAAAGATTTTCAAATCCTAGCACTTCCTGGAGGATTTTCTTACGGGGATGATATTGCCTCCGGGAAAATTCTGGCAGTGGAACTGATCAGTTTTTTAAAAAAGGAAATTGAAAAGTTTAGAGATAAAGGAGGAATTATTATTGGAATTTGTAACGGATTTCAAACTCTTGTTAGAACAGGGCTTCTCCCATTTGGAAATTTGGGGAAAATGGATGCCACATTGGCAACCAATGACAGCGGACATTTTGAATGTAGATGGATAAAACTAAAATTAGAAAAAAGTAAGTGTGCATTTCTAAAAAGAAATACTAATGTTGGATGGTTTGCTGTGAATCACGGTGAAGGAAAATTTTTTTCCAGCCCGAAAGTTATTAAAAAAGTGGAAGATAAAAATCTGGTTGCTTTCAGATATGTTGATGATTATGGAAATTCCACACAAGAATACCCTCAAAATCCAAACGGATCTTTAAATGCCATTGCAGGAGTAACTGATCCAACGGGAAGAATTTTTGGCATGATGCCACATCCTGAAAAGTTTGTAGATATTACTCAATACCCAAATTGGCGCCGTGAGAAAATTTCTAAACCAGATGGTGCATTTATCTTTGAGGAAATGATAAAGTTTGTTAAGGAGGAGAAATGATAATTTTAATAGACTTTGGATCACAAACTGCACATTTAATTGCAAGAAGAATAAGGGAGTTAGGTGTGGAAGTTTACGTTGCAACCCCCGAGGTTGCATCGGAAAAAATAGAAGAACTAAAACCCAAAGGTATAATATTTTCCGGGGGGCCTGCATCTGTTTATGAAAAAGATGCACCAACTGTAGATAAAAAAATATTTGAAATGGGAATTCCAATTTTAGGGATTTGCTACGGACAGCAATTAATTGCTTATTTACTAGGAGGAGAGGTAAAACCGGGAAAGAAAAAAGAGTATGGACCAGCGGAAATAAGTATCAAGTATCAAGTATCAAGTATCAAGCTTTTGGAAGGAGTATCAAATAAATCCAGTATATGGATGTCACACGGAGATCATGTTGTAAACCCCCCCCCTGGCTTTAAAACATACGCGAATACTCAAACAATACCACATGCTGTAATTGCGGATACAAATAGAAAAATATATGGAATACAATTTCATCCGGAAGTTGTACACACAGAATATGGAACACAAATCTTAGAGAACTTTCTGAAAATATGTGGGTTAGAAGTTAAGAAATCAGAAATCAATGAAGAGTTTGTAGAGAATATAATTTCTGATATTAAAGATTCTGTTGGAGATGAGAAAGCAATTTGTGCTCTTTCGGGGGGAGTTGATTCATCTGTGGCGGCGCTATTAGTTCACAAGGCAATCGGGAAAAATTTAACATCAGTTTATGTGGATTCCGGGTTAATGAGGGAAGGAGAAACAGAAGTTCTCAAAAAGGTTTTTAAGGATCATTACCAGATGAATGTAGATATTGTTGATAGCAAAGATGAATTTTTGAAAGCCTTAAGAGGAATTGTTGATCCGGAGGAAAAAAGAAAAATAATTGGTAAAATTTTTATACAAGTTTTTGAGAAAGAATCGATAAAATCTGGTGCCAGATTTTTGGTGCAGGGAACAATTTATCCTGATGTAATTGAAAGTGCCGGCAGTAAACATGCAAAAAATATTAAGTCTCATCATAATGTTGGTGGATTACCAGCGGAGGTGAATTTAGTACTTATTGAGCCACTAAGAAATTTTTATAAGGATCAGGTTAGAAAAATCGGAGAAATATTGGGACTTCCGGAAAGTATTACAGAAAGGCAACCTTTCCCGGGACCTGGTTTGGCAGTTAGAATTATTGGAGAGGTATCAGAATATAATTTAGAAATCTTAAGAAAAGCAGATGCAATTGTTACTGAGGAGCTAAAGGATACAAAACTTTGGCAGGCATTTGCAGTATTTACCGGAATTAAAACAACCGGAGTTAGGGGAGACAACAGGGCTTATGGGGAAACAATTGCCGTCCGAGCAATTGAAGCACAAGATGCTATGAGTGCCAATTTTGCCAAACTTCCTTATGAGAAGTTAGAAAAAATTAGCGTGAGAATTGTCACAGAAATTCCGGAAGTAAATAGAGTAGTCTATGACATCACCAACAAACCCCCGGCAACCATGGAATGGGAATAATTAAAGAGTGATATATTCTTCTCTTGCAGGGCCGGTGGAGATAAGTGAAACTTTAATCCCTAAGAATTTTTCTATGAATTTAACATAATCCTGGCAGTTTTTTGGCAGGTCTGCAAATTTTCTGCATTCCCTGATATTTTCATTCCACCCATTTAATTCTTTATAAACTACCTCTAATTTTTCTAATTCATCATATCCGCAAGAAGAATAAGAAACGCTTTTACCGTTTAGTTTGTATCCAACTCCAACTTTAACCCTTTTTTGTCCTGATAAAATATCAATTTTGGTGATGGCAATTTGGGTGATTCCTGCAACTTCACAGGAAAATTTAACAGATTCTAAATCTAACCAGCCCACCCTTCTTGGCCTGCCTGTGGTTGTGCCATATTCTTTTCCTGTTTCTCTAATTTGGTCTCCTAAACTGTTTTTTAATTCTGTTGGAAATGGACCAGATCCAACTTTTGAGGTGTATGCTTTAACAACTCCCCAAACATACCCAATTTTTTGCGGAGATATTCCTGCCCCGGTATTTATTGCCCCAGTTATGGTATTAGATGCTGTAGAGTATGGATAGGTACCGAAATCCACATCTAATAAAACTGCCTGCGCTCCTTCTAATAATATTTTTTTGCCATCTTCTAAACCTTTTTGTAAAAGTTGATAAGTATCTGTAATAAAGGGCAAAATAATTTCCCTCAATTTTTTAAATTTTTCCAGTTCTTTTTTAATATCTATTTCAGGAATATCAAAAGTTTTTAAGATTCTATTTTTAATATTTGCCTGGAAGGTAAACTTTTCTACAAATAAATTCCACCTGATTAGTTCATAAATTCTTATTCCGTTATATGAAACTTTATCTGCGTATACAGGTCCGATGCCGCGACCTGTAGTTCCTAGCTTTTCTTTACCTCTGGCATTTTCATAAGCCAAATCCAGCGCCTTATGGTAGGGAAGGATTAAATGGCATCTATCTGAAATTATTAATTTGTTTTTAAGATTAAGCCCATCATCTTGTAACATTTTTATTTCAGAGATTAAAACTTCTAAGTCTAAAACAACTCCATTACCTATGACTGCTTTTGTTTTTGGTTGAAGAATTCCTGAAGGGATCAAATGAAACGGGTATTTTTTATTGTTAACAACAATTGTATGTCCGGCATTGTTGCCGCCATTAAATCTGACAACAAAATCTGCATTTTTTGAAAGAAGGTCTATGATTCTTCCTTTGCCTTCATCTCCCCATTGAGTACCGACTAATACAGATACCTTGTTGCTCATTTTTGAAACATAAGTGTAGCATAAGTTTTTGACATTTGGTAGTATTTTTAATATAATAGGTTATGGGAATCAAAAACTATACTATTGTAACTTTAGGTTCTCACTCGGCCCTGCAAATCCTCAAAGGGGCCAAAGATGAGGGTTTTAAAACTTTAGTTGTTTGTACACCTGACCGCATTCCGCTCTATAAATCTTACGAAAATTTCATTGATAAAATCATAGAAATTAAATCCTGGAGAGATTTTCCAAAATTAGAAAAAGATTTACTTAAAGAAAATTGCATTATTATTCCACATGGTTCATTTGTAGCCTATTTAGGTATGGATGAAAACAAGAAAATGAAAGTAGATTATTTTGGAAACAAAGCTGTCCTGGATTGGGAAGAAGATAGAAAAATGCAAAGAGATTGGATGGAAAAAGCTGGTGTTAAAGTTCCACATAGATTTAGAAAAGGGGATAAGATTGATAGATCAGTGATTGTTAAATCGTATGGAGCGGCAGGAGGCAAAGGATATTTCGTTGCCAGAAATCAAAAAGAATTAGACGAGAAATTAAAAACTTTCTCGGAAGAGCGATTTATGGTTCAGGAATATGTAATTGGAGTACCTGTTTATTTTCATTTCTTTTACTCACCCCTAACCAAAAAAGTGGAGCTTATGAGCGTTGATAAAAGATATGAGACAAATGTGGACTCACTTGGAAGAATTCCTGCCAAAAATCAAAGAGGTTTAAATATTGAACCGTCATTTGAAGTGGTTGCTAATATTCCATTGGCTGTTAGGGAATCAATGGTTGCTGATGCAGTTGAAATGGCCCAAAGAGTTGTAAAAACTTCTTTAAAATTAATAGGACCAAAAGGATTATTCGGACCATTTTGCTTGGAAACTATTATTACCTCCAGTGAGGAAATTTATGTGATAGAAATTTCAGCCAGGATAGTTGCCGGCACTAATTGTTTTATTAATGGGTCCCCTTATACATATCTTTTATATGATGAGCCAATGTCAACTGGTCGAAGAATAGCCAGAGAAATTAAAAATGCCATTAAAGAAAATAAATTAAAGGAGGTATTGGATGGATAAGCAATATACCATTGCTGTTTTAGGATCACATTCCGCACTGGATGTCTGCAGAGGTGCAAAAGATTTAGGGTTTAAGACTTTGGTAATTGTGCAAAAAGGCAGGGATAAAACATATGCAAAATATTACAAAAGTGAAAATGGTTTGGGTTGTGTAGATGAAATAATTGAATTAGATAAATTCTCGGATATTCTAACTGATAAAATCCAGAAAGAACTTCAAAAAAGAAATTCCATATTTATTCCCCACAGATCTTTTGAGGTTTATATAAATGACTATGATGCTATTGAAAAAAAGTTTAAAGTTCCTATGTTTGGAAATAGATTTTTATTAAAGTGTGAAGAGCGGGGAGTAAAACCAAACCAATATGATTTACTGGACAGTGCAAAAATCAGATATCCAAAGCAATTTAGTAATCCAAAAGATATAGACAGATTGGTAATAGTTAAAGTTTTAGAAAAGGAAAGGGGATTTGAGAGAGCATTTTTCTTTGCAGAATCTTTTCAGGAATATGAAATAGGTATAAAACAAGGATTAGGACTTGGAAGATTTAGCGAGGAGCAGATAAAATCGGCTGTGATTGAGGAATTTATCATTGGGGTACAGGTTAATTTTAATTTTTTCTACTCACCAATAAATAATAGATTAGAACTGATTGGAACTGATACCAGAAGACAGACTAATATAGAAGGATTAACAAAACTTCCTGCAATGTATGAAGAAGAAGTGATGAAAAAAGTTGGAGTCAAGTATGAAGAAGCAGGACATATTGCAGTGACTGTTTTAGAATCTTTACTTGAAGATGCATATGAGCTTGGTGAAAGGTTTGTTGATGCATGTAAAAAGATGAAAGTACCTGTTATTGGCCCATTTGGGCTGCAAACGATGATAACTGCAGGCCCTCCAAAAAAAGAAATCATTGTTTTTGATGTGTCTCCCAGAATGCCGGGAAGTCCGGGAATATTTGCCACCCCGTACAGTGGATATTTATACGGACAAAATATTTCTATGGGAAAGCGAGTGGCTATGGAAATAAAAGAGGCCATAGAAAAAGGAGAATTGAAAAAAATATTAACATGAAATATGCACTTTTATCTGTATATGATAAGCAGGGAATTGCAGATTTTGCAAAAGTGTTAATTAAAAATAACTATACAATTATTTCTACCGGTGGAACATATGAGACTTTAGAAAAGGCAGGCATAAAAGTTACACCAATTGATGAAATAACTGGAAACCCAAGGGAATCTTTTGATGGTAGGATGAAAACTATTTCATTCCAGATAGAATCCGGAATTTTATTTGATAGAAAAAATAAATCACATATTAAGCAAGCAGAAAAATTAAATATTCCACAAATTGATATGGTTGTTTGCAACCTTTATCCATTTGAAGAAAAACCAGGAGTTGAGACAATAGATGTAGGTGGGCCAACCATGATTAGAGCAGCAGCAAAAAATTATGAATCAGCTTTGGTTGTAGTTGACCCAAATGATTATGAAAAAGTGGCCTCTTTAATTGAAGAAGACAAAATAACAAAAGAATTCAGAAAAGAGTTGGCAGCAAAAGCTTTTTATCATCTGTCTTTTTATGACAGTCAAATTGGAAATTATTTTTCTGAAGAAAAATTCCCTAAAGAAGTCACGATTCCTCTTAGAAAAGCAAATGTTTTAAGACATGGAGAAAATCCGCATCAAGAGGGTGCCCTATATTTAATGCCAAAAACTAATTCGCCTTTGGGAAAATTAAAGCATCTTTGGGGAAGAGAATTATCCGGCACAAATATCGGTGATATTTATTCAGGAATAGAGACTGTTAGGCAGTTTAAGGAAGCAGCTGCTTGTGTCATAAAACACCTAAGTCCCTGCGGAATAGCAGTGGGAAAAGACGGCGAGGAAGCTTTGGATAGAGCAATTAAAGCAGATCCGGTTTCTGCCTTCGGCGGAGTAATGGTCATAAATAAAAAGATGGATGAGGCAGCTGCCAAAGTTATTGCCACGTATAAATTCGAGAAAGAAGGAAATGTAGATATTGTAGCAGTGCCGGATATTACCGAGGATGCATTAGAATTATTGAAAAAGGTCAGAAAAAGCATGGGAGTTTATACATTTGGAGAAATTCCAAATGAAAGATCAGAAAAATGGGATATAAAATATTTTGCAGGAGCAGTGCTATTGCAGGATTTTGATGACAATGTGGAGATGAGTTTTAAGGATTGGAAGGTTGTGACAAAAAATAAACCAACAGAGAAACAGATAGATTTAATGAGATTTGGTTTTAAAGCAGTAAAGAGCGTAAAGTCCAATTCAGTTTTGGTAGTAGACAAGGATATTCTGATGACGCGTGGTATTGGTTCCGGTCAAACATCAAGAATTGGTGCAACCAGGATTGCATTAGAGCAGGCAGGGGATTATGCTAAAGAAGGGATACTCATTTCTGCCAGTTTCTTTCCGTTTGATGACTGCGTTAGACTGGCTGGAGGATATGGGATAGGAGCAATTTTAGAGCAGGGTGGTTCTGTTAATGATAAGGCATCAATTGAAGCAGCTGATCAGTTAGGAATACCAATGGTATTTACAGGAAGGAGAGCATTCAGG
The DNA here is from genome assembly GCA_964362195.1 of uncultured Gammaproteobacteria bacterium. Lineage (GTDB taxonomy): Bacteria > Patescibacteriota > Microgenomatia > Daviesbacterales > UBA10151 > CAYICZ01. Next base: position 14,885 of record CAYICZ010000014.1, read on the forward strand.
CATTAATATGAAAGACTTTAAAAACTACACCAGTGTTTTTTCCTGGAGATATGGATCAGAACAAATGAGAGTTATCTGGTCTGAAGAAAATAAATATAGAATCTGGAGAAAAATTTGGGTAGAACTGGCTAGGGCTCAATCAAAATTAGGCCTGGTTTCCAAAGAAGAATTGCAAGACCTGGAAAAACATCAGGAAGATTTAGACATTGAGCGGATTTGGGAAATTGAAAAAGACACCCGTCATGATGTGGTTGCAGCAATAAAAGAATTTGCAGAAAAAGCCAAAGTGGGGGGAGGCAAAATCCATCTGGGTGCAACCAGCATGGATATTTCTGATAATGCCGAAACTATCAGAATCTCTGAGGCCCTTAGTATTGTGGAGAATGAATTAGTTAATCTACTGAAAAGTTTTGGCAAAAAAATTGAAAAATATGCGGATTTTGTTTGCATGGGCTATACACATTTGCAACCGGCAGAACCCACAACACTAGGTTACAGATTTGCCATTTATGCACAGGATCTTCTGATGGATTTGGAATTATTAGAATTTGTTAAAAAGAATTTAAAAGCTAAAGGCATGAAAGGTGCAGTGGGGACATCTGCCAGTTATATAAAATTGCTGGATGAGGAGAAGGCTAAAGAGATGGAGTTAGGAGTTTTGGGAAGTTTAGGGATAGAAGCTTTTGAGATAACAAATCAAACATCTCCCAGAAAAATTGAGGTATGGTTGGGAGACTTATTTTCATCAATTGCCCAAAGCTTAAGTAAATTTGCCTTTGATTTAAGAATAATGCAGTCGCCTATGTTTGGTGAATGGCAGGAACCTTTTGGAAAATCCCAGGTCGGCTCATCTGCCATGCCATTTAAGAAAAATCCCATCAAATCTGAACAAATTTGTTCGCTTGCCAGATTGGTTGTTAGTTTATCCAGAATACCTTGGGATAATGCATCCAATATGCTACTTGAGCGGACTTTGGATGATTCTGCAAATAGAAGGATAGCTTTACCTGAAATGTTTTTGGCACTAGATGAGATGCTGACATCTACAACAAATATAGTTTTGGGGTTAACGGTAAATGATAAACGAATAACGAAAAACTTGGATACTTACTGGCCCTTTTCTGCCAGTGAAGGAATAATAATTAAAACAGTAAAAAAAGGTGCTGACAGACAACAGATGCATGAGGTTTTAAGAGAAATTTCTATGAAAGCATGGGAAGCCTTGCAAAAAGGAGAGATAAATCCAATAGAGGATTTACTGGAAAGTAATAGCGAAGTTGGAAAATATTTAAGTAGCACGGAAATTCTGGAACTTTTAGATGCTAAAAATCATACTGGGAATGCATCTTTAAAAGCTTTAGAATTAGTTAAAAGAATTAACAAAATATGAGAAAAGTATTAATAATTTCTGCTTCTGATTCGGAATTAGAACTAATGAATGAAGCAGGGAAAATTTTGGAAGAATTTGGTGTGGAGTATGAGTTAACAATTTCCTCTGCCCATAGATCACCTGAAAGAACTGTTGAGTTAGTTAAAAAGTTTCATAATGATGGTGGCAAGGTGATAATTTGTGGGGCAGGGTTAGCTGCACATTTGGCTGGAGTGGCAGCTGCACACTTTCCATTACCCGTTATAGGTATTCCTTTAAAAAATGGGCCTTTAAATGGGATAGATGCACTGCTTGCTACTATGCAGATGCCGCCGGGAATTCCAGTTGCCACAGTTGGTATTGATAATGCCAAAAATGCAGGACTTTTGGCAGTGCAAATTTTAGCAACCTCAGATAAAAATCTGGAAGGAAAATTAATTGATTATAAAAAGGGTTTAGCAGAAGGAGTGGAGGAAAAGGCTAGACAGATAGTAAAATGAGCAATGTAATAAAAACAATAAACTTAAAGGATCTTGGTGAAAAGCACAGTGGTAAAGTCAGGGATTATTATATTTTGGGAAACAAAAGAATTCTTATCACCACAGATAGAATTTCCGCATTTGATGTTATTTTAGGATATATTCCATACAAAGGCACTGTATTAAATCTTCTTTCTGCATTTTGGTTTGAGCGGACAAAAGACATTATTGATAACCACTTAATCTCTATTCCGGATCCAAATGTCACAATTTCTAAAAATGTCAAACCTATACCAATAGAAATGGTAGTCAGAGGGTATATAACCGGAGTAACCAATACTTCAATTTGGGGATCTTATCAGGCAGGTGAGCGGGTAATTTATGGAATAAAATTTCCTGAGGGTTTGCGAAAAAATCAAAAACTGCCAAGACCTGTTATTACACCAACTACTAAAGCAGAAGCAGGACATGATGAAAGGTTAACAGAAAAAGAGATTCTTAAGAGGAAAATTATTTCCCCAAAAATATGGAATCAAATGAAAAAAGCATCACTGGCGCTTTTTGAAAGAGGAACAAAAATTTGTGACAAAGCGGGAATAATTTTGGTGGATACAAAATATGAATTTGGTCTGGATAATAAGGGAAAATTAATTTTGATTGATGAAATTCATACGCCGGATTCTTCCAGATTCTGGGTGAAGAAAAGTTATCAGGAAAGATTTAAAAAGGGATTGGAGCCGGAAAACTTTGATAAAGAATTCTTAAGAATCTGGTATGTTAAAAGAGGGTATAAAGGTGATGGTAAACCCCCGAAAATGCCTACCAGTTTGCAAAAAGCAGTATCGCAAAGGTATATCACAGTTTATGAAAAAATAACCGGTAAGAAATTTAAAAAATTCAAATATCCAATTGAGGAAAGAATTCAAGAAAATATAGTATAATTAACAAGCATGCCAAATGATAACGGGTTTGTACTTTTAACAGGAACTGCTAATTTAGGCCTCGCCCAGGATGTTGCTAAAATTTTGGGGAAAAAAGTATATGAAACAGCTTCCACTTTTGCAGATGGTGAAAAGAGAATTATTATTCCTGAGAATTTAAGAAAAAGAGCAGTATTTATTATTCAGCCCACATTTACCCCGGTTGATTCAAATATCATGGAGCTTCTTTTAATAATTGATGCTGCCAAAAGGTCTTCTGCAGCTGAAGTTTCTGCAATAATCCCTTATTTTGGATATTCAAGGCAAGATAGGAAGGACCGGCCTAGAGTGCCGATTTCTGCCTCTTTAATTGCCGGATTAATTGAATTTGCAGGAGCTGATCGGATTTTAACAATTGATATTCATAGCGAACAGGAGCCGGGGTTTGTAGAAATTCCCTGGGATAATTTATATGCCAGCTATTCTTTCCTGCCGGTTTTAGAAAAGACTTTTCCTAAAAACCTGGTGGTTGCTTCACCTGATAAAGGTGGAGTGCTAAAAGCCACTTTTTATGCAGATTTATTAAATGCTGATGGTATAGCAATAGTTTATAAAGAAAGGAATACTGAAAAGATAAATGAATCCAGAGCTTTGGATTTGATTGGTGATGTTTCCGGTAAAGATGTATTAATTGTTGATGATATGATAGATACTGCCGGGACAATTTGCGAGGCGGCAAAATTAATTAAGGCTAACGGGGCAAAATCCGTGTCAGCTGCTGCAACTCATGGACTTTTTTCCGGTCCTGCACCAAAGAAAATTGCAGAAGCAGATTTAGAGAGAATATTTATTACAGATACAGTACCTATCAGAGAAGAGATGAGAAACAATCCAAAAGTTACCATAGTTTCTGTGGCAAAACTTTTGGCTGAGGCAATTGAATGTATATATAACGGTGATTCAATGAGTGAAAGATTAATTCCTAAAGCCCACAGAACTTATGAGGAAAGAAGTTAACGAAGATTCAAAGTTTTTCCCTCAAAGGTGATATTTTTGGGCTTTATAATTACTTTTCTTTCCCCATCCTCAACGAATCCTGCATCCAACCCTTCGAATCCATTTTTCTGTACAATTTCTAAAGCCTTTTCCATATCTTTTTTGGGCAAGAAAATAGCATAATCCTGACCCATATTAAAAGTTTGATACATTTCGAAATCACTAATTCCGGCATTTTCTTGTATAAATTTAAAAATTTCTTGCGGTTCAAATATTTTTTCTATTACATAGCTAAATCTACTTTTAGCTCTCATAATTTTTCGCAGTCCATGACCTGTGATATTGGTAATGTAGTGAAGATTTAAATTTGCATCTAATAAATCTTGAACTAATTTTGCATAAATATTACTCTTGGTTAGCAGTGCTTCGCCAAACGCTATTCCACTAGGCAGTTTTGTACCATACTTTCCAGGTAGTTTTTTGGCAATAGCCCTAGCTAGCGAAACTCCATTGGCATTAATCCCATTACTTTTAATAAGTAAAATTCTATCTCCTGATTTTAATTTTGATTCCAGCAGTAAGTGTTTCTCCTCTTTGATAATTCCAACGCAAGATCCGGCTAAATTAATTGCTCCCTCAACAATGATTCCCTTAGAAGTTGAGGTTTCACCTCCGCCCCAAGTAGCCCCAGACATGTTGCAAGCATCTGCCCATCCATTAATAAAATCTTTTGTTCTTTCCCCGTCTTGTAAAAAACTGTTGTCTTCAACAGACCAGAAAGCATGGACAACTAAAGGTTTTGCTCCAACAGTGGAAAGATCATTTATAAAAGTTGCCACAGTATCGTGCGCAATAACATCGTAATGAGTTTTACCGCTTAATTTTCTTACTTCATCGGCAATTAGATTTTTGGTTCCCAGACATTCTAGAACCTGTGCCATATATACATCACCCTGTTTCCAGACAAATGCCGACTCACCCCTAGTTTGGGATGCTTCTTCAAAACCATAATTTTTAAGATTTTTTGCAGTATCTAGTGCAGCTTGTTGGGAAAGTTTATTAACAGGATCTTTTGTAGAATAATCATCACCTACTTGAGAGTATGTAATTCTAGCCTTGTTCATCTTCCTAATATACCATATAATTAAATTATGCGCACGATTTTAGCCGTATTTTTGGCCTTTATTTTTTTATTAATACTGTTTCCGGAAAATATTTTGGCAGCCAATATAAAAGTACCGATACTGACCTATCATTTTATTGCCAACAATCCCAACTCCAAAGATCGCGCCAGAGATTCTTTGTCTGTTCCACCCGACAAATTTGAAGCCCAGATGGACTATCTTTCTAAAAACGACTATACCCCGATCACTTTGGATACGCTTTACGGGATTTATAATAATCAAACAACCGCCCCTGCAAAACCTGTTGTTTTAACTTTTGATGACGGCTACATAGATTTTTACACCAATGCTTTCCCGATCCTTAGAAAATATAACTTTCATGTAGTTTCCTTCATCTCTACAGAACTGATTGGAGGAGGTTATTATATGAATTGGGACCAAATTAAAGAAATACAAGCATCAGGATTGGTGACATTTGAATCACATTCCGTAACTCATGCAAATCTTCCTTCCTTAAGTTATGCTGCAGCATATAAACAGATGATTGATTCCAAAAATATTTTAACATCCCAAACCGGATATCCGGTTAATTTTATAGCTTATCCATACGGTACCAGCAATGCATTAGTCCAGCAAGCTGCCAGAGCGGCAGGTTATGTGGGTGGGTTGGGAACATGGTCTGGGAAAGCTTTCGGTCCGGGCATTAATATGCCAAGGATTAAAGTCTCCGGATTTTGGAATATAAAAGAATTTGCCTCAAGACTTAAATGAGAAAACTTTTGTTTCTTTTAATCATTTCATTAATCATTATTTTTGGTCTTTCAATTTATTCAAAAAGATCAACAAATAATAATCAACCCGCGAATAATTTAGGAGAGGATTATCAACTAGAATCAAAAGACGCGTATCCTTTAACAATTGAATCCTTAAAAAATGGAGAGTATCCTGGCTCTGATTTGGTAGTTATAGAAACATTAGAGCCTGGATCGAATTATTCCCGCTACATTGCATATTATGTGTCAGAAGGTAACAAAATTTATGGGTTACTGACAGTTCCAGATGGGCAGCAGCCAGAAAAAGGTTGGCCGGCCATAATTTTCAACCACGGATATATCCCCCCGAAAGAATATCAGACAGTTGAAAAATATGTTGCATATCAGGATGGGTTTGCAAGATCCGGCTATGTAACCTTTAAACCGGATTACAGGGGACACGGAGATTCCGAAGGTGAGGCGGTTGGGGCATACGGTTCAAATGCCTATACAATTGATGTTTTAAATTCCTTGGCATCAGTAAAAAAATATCAAAATGTCAACCTTGGAAAAATCGGTATGTGGGGTCATTCTTTGGGAGGCTTTTTAACTTTAAGAGCTATGGTAGTAAGTAAAGATGTGAAAGCTGGAGTTATTTGGGGCGGAGTTATTGCATCATACGATGATCTGATAAATAACTGGAGAAGAGGAAGTTTTACCCCGCCACCAACTATTCCTCAAAATGCCAGACGCTGGAGGCAAGTTTTGATTGAGGAATATGGAACTCCAGAACAGAATCCAGAATTTTGGGCTTCCCTTTCTGCAAATAGTTATCTTGCTGATATCTCTGGACCATTGCAACTTCATCATGGGACTTCTGACACTTCGGTTCCAATTGAATTTTCTCGAAAATTATCCGATCAGATTAAAGCTTTAGGTAAAGAAGTGGAAATTTATGAATATTCCGGAGATGATCATAATATAGCCCAGTCTTTTAATACAGCCATGCAAAGGTCAATTGAATTTTTTGATAGATACTTAAAAGATTAAAATTCTACTTTAGTATCTCCTAAAATTGATTCCAGTTTTTCTCTTTCCATTTGAGCAGTTATTCTTTCACTTTCCGGAAGTTGAATTTCTAAAGAGCTCGCAGTTTTGAAAAAGGCTAATGTTCTTAACATCGATAAAGAAGCTGTAAGTCCTTCCAATCTAGAACCTTTTTGTGAAATTGCCCAAAGCTGTGCCGTCATCTGATCTATCCTTGTAATGAAAGCTTCTTGTGTTGTTGGGGCTGCCAGCATACCTCTTCTTGAAAAACCAGTAGGAACATATTTCCATTGGGTACGATCATGCATCCAGGCCATAATTACATAAGCATGTCTGGTGGCTTCTTCAAATTCAGGATCAAAATCCCGGGATCTTAAAGCCTCATCTTTGAATAGAATTTCACTGGCGGCTCTGGCTCTATCCAAATATCCTGGGAATGTAATTTCATGTAGATAATCTTTTAAAGTGGAGCCTACTACTATTCCATACTGAAAAAGTGCAAGGTTATGATCAGTTTGAGCAGTTATGGCAAAAGGGGAGAGCTCGGGATCTCTATAACCTATAATTTGTGGCCTGCTTCTATCAAAACCTGAATCTATAAGTGCCATCCAGTTTCAGTTTAGAAAGAGAATGTTTTTATGTCAAGATAGTAAATACTATAGTTTATCTGGGTTTATCCTAATTACCCTGTCATCATCGGCAGAGGGGGAACCACGGCCATCTCTATTACTGGTAGTGATATAAAGCATATTATCTGGACCCAGAACCACATCCCTGATCCTGCCAAATTGTCCTTTCAAATGTTCTTTTAATGATTTTGTTTCAATATTATATTCAAAGAGAGCCTGGCCTCTTAAACCGCCAAAATAGATGGAGCCATTAAAAAATGCTGCTCCTGCTGGTGCCCAAGTTTGAGAACCGCTATGCAAAACAGGGGACTCTAAACCATCTTTTTTCTCATCACCTCTGATAGTAGGCCAGCCATAATTTCTGCCAGTTTGAATTTTATTTATTTCATCTTGAGCAGATTGACCATGTTCTGTTGCCCATAAATTTCCTTTGTCATCCCATGCTATGCCTTGAGGATTTCTGTGACCATATGAATACATTTCCACTTTTCCCTCATCTTTAACCCTTAAAATTTTCCCTGCTAAAGAATTTTTATCCTGGGATAAAGACGGGTTTTGTGCATCTCCGGTTGTGATATATAAAAATCCATCAGGTCCGAATTTTATCCTGCCTCCGTCATGAAAAACTGCCCCCGGGATCTTATCAACTATTACTTTCTCATCTGTTAGGGTCTGGCCGTCAAAATTAAATCTGGATACTCTGTTTAAAGAATTATCATTATTGGAAGAATAAGTATAGTAGAGATAAACATAGGGTTGTTCGGGGTATTTGGGGTGAATTGCTAGTCCATGTAATCCTGACTCACCACTTTGTTTAACATTAATTGTGGCAATTGGTTTATCCTGCAAGATACCTTCACCACTTATTAATCTAACTCTGCCTGCTCTTTCTGTTACCAACATACTTCTATCCGGCAGAAAAGCCAAAGCCCAAGGTATTTCTAAATTTCGGGTAACTACTTCTGTTTTTGAAGTTTCAAGGGCTGTCTTGGAAAAAGGTTTAGGGGAGTTTGTTAAAGTTAGAGTTGGTGACGGATTATTTTCTTTTTGTAAATTTTTATAAAAGGTAATTATTGTTGCGATTGAAGCCAAAATTAAAATAAGGATTCCAATTTTCCACATGGTTTCATTATAGTATAAACTACTTGATATACTTAACTAATGAAAATAATAGATGATTTTTTAAACAATATCACTATGTATCGGCTAATGCTTTACTTTCTGCTGATACTTTTAGGATTAACTGCGGTTTTGGCTTTCTTCAATAAACTACCTTTTAGTTTTATATCTTTAATTTTTACTACAGTTTTTATCGTTTTAATTTGTTGGATCACAAATAAAATTATTGCTAAAATGCTTAATGCTCCTACAAATTTAGAATCAGTCTATATTACTGCCTTAATTTTAAGTTTAATAGTTACTCCAATAAATTCTCTAGATAAGATACCTTATTTAGCAGCCACTGGAATTTTGGCAATTTCTTCCAAATATATTCTGGCTATAAAGAAAAAACATATTTTTAACCCGGCTGCAGTGGGAGTTTTTTTAACCTTTCTAATTTTTAAATTTGGAGCAAGTTGGTGGATTGGAAATCAATATATGTTAATTCCAGTTTTGATCGGAGGATTATTGGTGGTAAGAAAGATGCAGCGATTTAGCATGGTAGTTGCTTTTTTGGCGCTGTATGCTTTTTTTACCGGTTCTCATTTGATACAAACGATTTTAGAATCACCTATTTTTTTCTTTTCCTTTATAATGCTGATTGAGCCTCAAACAACGCCTCCCAAGAAAAATCTGCAGATTATGTATGGTGGATTGATTGGATTGATAAGTGTTTTTCAAGCTCCGGAGATTGCACTTCTGATTGGGAATATTTTTGCATATATAGTTTCTCCTAAAGAGAAACTATTACTTAAAGTAAAAGAAAAAATACAGATCGGACAGGATATTTATGAATATGTTTTTAATGGAAAATTAAATTTTTTGGCAGGACAATATATGGAATGGACACTGCTGCAGAAAAATCCTGATAGTCGGGGAAGCAGACGATACTTTACCCTGGCTTCATCTCCAACAGAAGAGGATTTAAAAATTGGAGTTAAAGTTTATTCTGATTCAAGTTCCTGGAAAAAAGCATTATTAGCTATGCATCCAAATGATCATATAGTTGCCTCGTCATTGTCCGGAGAGTTTACTCTTCCTAAAGATATAAATCAGAAGCTTTGCTTCATTGCAGGGGGGATTGGTATAACACCATTTAGGTCTATGATTAAATATTTAATTGATACAAATCAAACAAGAGATATTATTTTACTTTATTCAAATAAAACTGCATCAGATATTGTGTATACGGAAATATTTGATGAAGCTTTTCAAAAGCTTGAGATAAAAACTTTATATATTAATACAGATATACAGGGATTTATTGGTGAAAAGATGATTAGAGAAAAAGTGTCGGACTATAAAGAAAGAACTTTTTATATTTCCGGTCCTCATTCTATGATAGATATATTTGAGAAAACTTTAAAAATAATGGGAGTAAATAGAAGTCAGATTAAGATAGATTTCTTCCCCGGATATGCATAAATTACTCAACAAAAGTTAAGGCTATGCCGGCTTTACCGGCCCTGCCGGTTCGGCCAATTCTATGGACATAATCATCATAGGTTTGAGGTAGATCATAATTTATAACATGGGTAACGTCGGGAATATCCAGTCCACGGGATGCTACATCTGTTGCCAAGAGTATATCTATCTCATCTTTCTTAAAGCTTTGCAGAACTCTTTGTCTTTGGGATTGTTTTTTATTACCATGGATAGAGCCAACTTTAAAGCCTCTATGTTCCAGTTCGCGGTTTAGCTTTTCAATTCCATGTTTGGTTTTACCAAAGATTAACACTTTTTCAAATTCCTGCTTTATTAATAAACCATGAAGTTGGTCTATTTTTTTATCACGGTTTAAAACTCTGACAACGTCCTGAGCAACATTTTCCGCAGTATCCTGCATTTTTACTGAAACAATAACCGGATTTTGTACAAAGTTGCTTAAAATTTCCCTGATTTTTGGAGAGATAGTTGCAGAGAAAAATAAAGATTGTCTTACCTTGGGAAGAAGTCCGCAGAAAAACTTAACATCTGCAATAAATCCTATATCTACCATTAAATCCACTTCATCTAATACAAATATTGAAAAATCGTTTAAGCGAAGCATATTTCTTTGTATTAAATCTTTAAGCCTGCCCGGTGTACCAATTACCACAGCGGGATTTCTCCTTAAATCATTTAATTGTCTTTGCATATTTGATCCACCAATAAGTAGAGCAGAGTAAATCCTTAAATCCCATGCAAAAGCTTTTAGCTCCTCGTTAATTTGGACAGCTAATTCTCTTGTTGGAGTAATAATTAAAGCTGCTTCATTCCTGTCCTGAAAAATTTTATTAATAATCGGGATTAAAAAAGCAGCTGTTTTACCGGTTCCGGTGTTGGCTGTGCCAACTAAATCCCTTCCTGCTAGAATTGCAGGGATTGCCTGCTCTTGCACCGGAGTAGGAGTGATGTAGCCTTTTTTGGCAATATTTTCCTTTAAGGGGTTTACAATATCAAACTCTGAAAAAGTTTTTTGAGAAATAACAGAATCTATCTGAGAGATACCTTCAGCTTTTTTAATGAAAATATCTATTTGGCCTTTAAGTTTACTTTCATGAAGGCCTCTTCCACTATTTCTGGTCTGGTTAAAACCTCCATTGTCTCTATATGGCCTGTATGAGTGTCTATTATTTTGTGATGCTCCTCCTCTAACAGAGGAGCGAAAGCCTTTAGGCCTGTTATAAAACATAAATATAAAATTTAAGAATTGAAAAAGAAAAAAGCCCTATTTAGGAGAAAAAACTCTGGAGCTTAAGATTCCAAATCAACTGCTAATAGTATAACATAAGTATAAGTTATAATCAAATATATGTCTTGGCCACCTAGATAGAGAACGGTTGTCCTCCTTTCTCAAGATAACTTTTA
>CAYICZ010000015.1:0-24690 GCA_964362195.1 uncultured Gammaproteobacteria bacterium
GAAAAAGTCCCATTTTTAAAACTTTGTCAGGGTCAATTTTTAACCCTTCTTTTTGCAAACTTTTAGCTAAAAAGTAAGCTAACAACGCTGTCGAAAAAGAATGCGCTGCCACAGAATCTGCCTCATTTCTTTTAAATCCCATGGCAATAAAACCCTGTCTTGGCAACTCCTTAGCCCACTGCAAAGTCAAAAATACTTTCAAAATTTTCTTAAGATTTTCTATTTTCATTTTTTCCCTTTTCGTCCAGAGGACGATCGGCCTTTGGCCGACTTGTCCGGCTTTAGGGTTGGAAATAATATTACATCTTTTATAGTATGTTGATTTGTTAAAAGCGAAACTAACCTGTCAACTCCCATTCCCCATCCTGCTGTTGGAGGCATACCATACTCTAATGCTCTAATATAATCCTCATCCAAAACCTGATGTTCTTCCAGGCCTTTTTTACCCAAAGCCATCTCTTGCCTCCATCTATTTTCTTGTTCGATTGGATCATTTAATTCATTGTATGCTTTAACAATTTCATATCCCATACAAATTAGCTGGAAGCTGCCGGCTTTTTTTGGATCCAAGTCGCTACCTTTTGCAAGAGGAAGTGAATCTTTTGGATAATCATAAACAAAAGTTGGTTGTTTAATTTTTGGTCTGGCAACAGCTTTATATAGCTCATCAGTAATTGGCCCAAATCCAAAAACTCCTTCCATTTCCAACTTTATTTCTTTTTCTTTCAAAACTTTTCTTAACTCACCTTCGGTTGTAACTTTATCCAAATTAATCCCGCAGTTTTCCATAACCAGCTGGTTAAAACTTACTCTTTTAAAGGGAGGCTTAAAGTTAAGTTTTTCTCCTTCAAACTCCACTGTATAGTTCCCACTGATTGATTTAGCAGCTTTTGAAACCATTTCCTCTGTTAATTTCATTAAATCCTCATAATCTGCATATGCTAAGTAAAACTCCATCATGGTAAATTCCGGATTATGCTGGCGATCCTGTCCTTCGTTTCTAAAATCTTTGCAAATTTCAAATACCTTCTCAAAACCTCCCACAATCAATCTTTTTAAATAAAGTTCATCAGAAATTCTAAGATATAACTTAATATCCAAAGTATTATGATGTGTAGTGAAAGGCTTGGCAGTTGCTCCTCCATATAAAGGTTGCAGGGTTGGTGTCTCGACCTCCACAAATCCTTTTTCTTCCATAAAATTTCTTAAAAATTTAATAATCTTAGACCTTGTTTCAAAAACTTTCCTGACTTCCGGATTTATAATTAAATCAACATATCTTTGTCTGTATCTTTCTTCAACGTCTTCCAATCCGTACCAGGCAGACGGAAGCGGCCTGATACTTTTAGTCAGTAATTTATAATCTGAAACTCTGACTGAAATTTCACCTGCCTGCGTTTTAAATATTTCACCTGAGGTTTCAATAAAATCCCCTAAATCAAAATTGGTTAAAAATTCATATTTTTCGCCGTTTAGCTCGCTTTGGGAGAAAAATAATTGGATTTTGCCAGTTGCATCTTCTATGTCTACAAAAGTTATTTTTCCATGCGGGCGAAGTGACCTAATTCTTCCGGCAACTGTCACCTTTTTCCCCATCATTTTCCGAGAGATAAAAATTTCCTGTTTTCTTTCTGATTTTGCAGGGTAGGGATTAATCCCCAATCTTTGAATATTTTTTAATTTCTTAAGACGTTCTTTTTGTAAATCTTCAAGTGGCATGGCTCAAGTATAGCTGAAGAAGGTTATTTTTAAAAGAAGAAGGCTATGCAGCTAAATTCACAAGTGCTCTTTCTGCAATTTCAGGTTTTTTGATATCATAAACTACGATCACTACATCGCCCTGAGGTATGTTCATATCCAAATCATCAGGACCAACCATTTCCCGATGAATTTCGTCAGCCAGAGCGCTTCGACCAGGAATATAGCTTTGATTTGCTCCCAAACCCCATAACTCACCCTTACAAACACCTGTGAGATTATAAAGGACTCTTGAATTTGCCAGAAAACGGGCATGGGTTTCCTGCATTACACGTTGGGGTGTTGAATTCATTTCATAAAATCCTCCAAAGTTTCGGAAAGGATGAATATTATTTGTTCTCTCAGATCTTATAACTGATGCGATCGATGCCGGATTCTGGGTATATAATGCTCCGTATACAAGATAATGTCTGTGTGCTCTTGCAAGCTCCTCATTGTGCATATCTATGGCTTGATCTAATGCATTGGTTCCCAGACCATCCCCATCAAATTCTGCTAAAAATGCCCTAGATGAATACATGAAAGAATCCTCGTCAACCCTTAATCTGGGAAATGCTCCATAACCAACATATTCACCATTATGCTTGGCCAACATTAGTATTTCTCTGGGATTATTTAAAACCTTTCTTACTTGTTTTTCCGCCAAATCTGGGTTTCTGTAGGGATATACTGCGGAATATAGTCCGTTAACAATATCAACTACATAACCCAACTCTGGTATTCCTATAAATCCATCTTTTACAGAACCGCTATTAAATACCTCCCAAATAAAAGACCTTCTTTCCCCTTGAAAAGGAATTATTTTTGGATCTAAAGTTTCTACCTTTATATTCATATTAAATTGGGATTTTACTTTATTTGATGATAAATTGCAACTTAAGGTTACAATTCCATCTGGGTTTCATCTAATATTACTAAAATATCCGTACTTTTTAATGAAAACTTCTGCCTCTTTTCTGGTACCAGCAGAAAGTAGATACTCTAATGCATAGGAAAGATCATGTAACGATATGAAAATTTTTGTGAAATTAGGAATGGCTAATCCTTCATGCTTCTTTAACGCACCACTTCTAAGCATAAAATTAATAAAAATAGCTCCTCCTGTAGCATAATTAATCCAAAATTTGCTACTTTTACTCTTTTCTATTAGATAAAAACTTCTACAGATAAAGGCAATAATCATTGATTCAAGCTGTTTATTGGTAATTATATCTTTTAAGAGAAGGGATCCTGCTATTCTCATCCCCAAAACAGTTGCATTAAGTTCGTAAAGAGAAGGAAGTAAATCCTGAAGATTATTAAATGCATTCTTGTAGTATAAATAATTATGAGCTATCTCATGAAGTGCAACATAACGCAGGCTTGCTCTTCTTAAATCTTCCGTACTGAATCCTTGTTTAAAGGCAGTTGAAAAGATTTTATTAAAAGTTGGGAGTATCTGCTCCTCTATCCTTGAGTCATTAACATTCTCAAATAATGTTACTTCCGAGCCATATTTTTCCACCAGATTAAGATCCATTGGTAAATTTACTCCTATAAATCTCGTCCTGGCCATAAATCCCGAGAATAAAAGTACATTAACAACTTTCACCTTAACATTATGTTGATTCTCGACTCTTGCTCCTTTGACTAAAGCTTTTCTTTGAGTACTCAAGGCCACACTTTTATAAACATTAAGTCTCTTTGTTCCTTCCTCATAAATTACTCCAACCCAACATTGGTAAGAAGCTTTTGCAAAAAATAGCCGTTCGTCAAAATGTACAATAGGTCCGATAGAGATATCTAAAATATAGGGCTTCATTTTTAAAGAGACTGCAGTTGCTTCTTCATAACTTCCATCCAGTAAGGCTTTTGCCTGTAATTTTAAAAAGTGGGCAAACTGATTATTTTCTGTTAGTTTGCCTGCTGCCTCCAACTTCTTTGCAATAGGTTTTAAGAATTTTGCATATTTAACATGGTACGGGGTAGAGACAACTTTCCCGTCAACCTTTTCAATAACAGTATAGGGAGAAAGGATTTCCGGATCTTTTTTAGCTGCTTTTTCAATTTCTTCTTTATTCAACCTGGGTTGATTTTCCTGTTCCAGATAAAGGGGGGCAATTAACCTGCCTGCTTCAACCAGCAGTTTTAACACCTCTTTCTCATTTTTTGAAAGTTTGGGCAGCTTAGGGTTAAATTCAATTAAGGCCTGATTATTTTTCATTTTATCTCCAATACTTTACATTTATATCTAACTATTGGTGTTGTTACTTCTATCTCTTCCCCTTTTTTAGCACCTAACAGTACAGATCCTAGCGGAGATTCATTGGAAATTCTTTTTTTGGAAGGGTCTGCTTCAACTCTTCCCACAATGGTAAACTCATCAATCCCATCATCCATTTCTATTTTCACTGTTGACCCGATAACTACAAAATCACTGCTGTTTTTCTCTTCTATAACTTTTGGGTTTTTTAAAATTATCTCAAGCTCTGCAATCCTGTTTTCCACCATCCCCTGATCATCCATTGCCTGATCATATTCAGAGTTTTCTGTTAAATCACCATATTCTCTGGCTTGCTGTATCCTTTGGGCAATTTCCGCTCTTTTTACCTTTTTTAAGTATTCCAATTCAATTTTAGCCTCTGAAAGGCCTTTTTGGGTTAGGTAGGTATTTTTAGGTCTCGTCATTACTTTGGGCAAATTGGGGCAATTTTATGCTAAATAAGTGCATAAGTCAATTCCAGTACCGCCAACGGGATTTAAACCCGTGATTTTCGGAATGAGAATCCGATGTCCTAGGTCACTAGACGATGGCGGCAAACTTGAAAGATTATACCAATTCATTGGGATTGATTCCAGCCTTAGGCTCTGTTACGCTAATAACTATGCCCTCTGTCCTGTTGCTGAAAATTATCTTTGTCACAGTAATCTCTATATTATTACCTGTTGCCTCTTCGCTACTTACCCATAATTTTATAATTTCAGCTATATTAGGGCTTCTTTTGGCAATTGTTTCTTCTTTTTTAGTGTTTTTTTTCCTAAAACCGCTGCAGGATTTAATTAAAGCCGCCCAAAGCCTGGAATCTAAATCTAAAGATGAAATTGAGAATTTAGAACGTCAAAGAGACGGAGCAATTGCTGAAAAAAGTAAGCTGGATGAGATTTTATCAACACTGGTAGATGGAGTTGTAGCTTTAGATTTTAATAAAAATATTGTGCTTTTAAATAAAGCTGCTGAAGAGATTACAGGATACACACAAGCTGAAATGGTTAATAGGCCAATTGAGGAATTAGTCCACATCTTTTACGATCAGGAAGAAATTACTCCCAAAACATACTGCCAATCCTCACTTAACCAGATTGCAAAACTAATAGGAAAAGATGGTAAAGAATCTAAAATTAATCTTTCAACAGCACAGCTTGATGGAGGAGTTCAAACAAATGTGTTCTGTATTTTAATAATGCATGATATAGCAAAAGAAGAGGAGCTGGAAAAGATGAAATTAGACTTTGTATCCATGGCATCACATGAACTTAGAACTCCACTTACCTCTATCATAGGTTATCTTTCTGTTTTTCTAAATGAGAATAAGGGAAAAATTGACCAGAGTGAGCTCGACCTTTTGGAAAAAAGCTTAACTGCATCCCAACAACTTTTAATCCTGGTTCAAAATTTATTAAGTGTAAATAAGATTGAACGAGAACAAATGTCTGTATCTACCCAACCAATAGATTATTTACCTGTTGTTACAAAAGCAATAGAAGATTTAAAAGATCTGGCTGTACAAAAAAATATTATTTTAAACTTTAATCCTCCTTCCAATTTGCCAAAAATAATGGCTGATCCAATTAGAATTCCGGAGGTAATTACCAACCTTATTGCCAATTCTATAAACTATACAAACCCGGGTGGCAAAGTTGAAGTATCATTGCAAGTTTCACCTAATGAGGTTACAACTGTGATCTTAGATAATGGAGTTGGAATTCCAAAGGAGGCCATCCCGTATCTGTTTAATAAATTCTTTAGAGTTTCAAATCAAACTCAACAAGCCTCTAAGGGAACAGGTTTAGGATTATATATTTCAAAATCAATAGTAGAGAAACTGGGTGGTAAAATTTGGGTAGAGTCTGAAGTTGGAGCGGGAAGTAAGTTTTATTTTACCCTACCTTTGGCTGAGAGAAAAAGTGAGGGAGCTATCAATAATAAAACATTCACAGGACATGAAATACAAGCCGGGGCATTGAATTACTAAACCTCTTTGAAGTACAATAATTTAAGATGAATCCACAAAGTAAAAAGATTTTATTGGTTGAGGACGAAGATTTTATCCGTGAGCTTTATGTCAGGCAACTCACAAAAGAGGGTTTTTTAGTTAAAAGCGTGCCTGATGGACAAACAGGTTTAAATTTACTAAAAACAGAAACCTTTGATCTTTTACTGCTTGATATCATGCTTCCGGGGATGAATGGACTGCAGCTTTTGCGGGAATTTAAAACACAAAATCCTAATTCTCCTATGGTGACAATTTTACTTACTAATTTAGGACAAGAAGCAGTTATTAAAGAAGGTTTTGAGCTGGGAGCACAGGCATATTTAATCAAAGCTTCCTATACTCCGGATCAGGTGGTCAGTGAGGTCAAAAATGCCCTCTCCGGCGGCCAAAGTACCCCTCCCCCAAATCCGGCTCCGACACAGTAAATTATCTTAAAAAAGGAACTAAAAGAAGTGCAACTATGTTAACTACTTTAATCATTGGATTAATTGCCGGGCCGGCAGTATCTTTATATGGATCTCCAACAGTATCTCCTGTGACAGCTGCTTTGTGAGCCTCAGAACCTTTTCCGCCAAATTTTCCTGTCTCAATATATTTTTTAGCATTATCCCAGGCAGCTCCACCAGTAGTCATAGAAACAGCCACAAAAATTCCGGTAACTATAGATCCTACCAACATTCCACCTAAAGCCACCGGACCTAACATAAATCCAACTATAACAGGAGCTAAAACCGGAATCAAAGCAGGCACTAACATCTCTTTTTGGGCCGAGGCTGTGACAATATCCACACATTTGGCATAATCCGGCTTGGCAGTTCCTTCCATTATTCCTTTTATAGTTTTAAACTGACGCCTGACCTCCTCAACAACAGCCCCTCCGGCTTTCCCAACAGCCTCCATAGCAAATGAGGCAAAAAGATAAGGCAGCGAGCCGCCAATAAAAAGTCCTACCAAAACATTTGGATCAGACAGAGAAAAGGTTAACTCAGCTCCACCTGCGTTAAATTCCTGTGCATAAGCAGAAAAAAGCACCATAGCTGCCAGCGCTGCAGAAGCTATGGCATAACCTTTAGTAACTGCTTTTGTGGTATTACCCACTGCATCCAGCGGGTCTGTTACATCCCTGACTTTTTGCGGCAAACCTGCCATCTCGGCAATTCCTCCGGCATTATCTGTAATTGGTCCAAATGCATCTATTGCCACCACAATCCCAGCCAAAGACAACATTGTGACTGCAGACAGCGCAATTCCATAAAGTCCTGCAAAGGTAAAGCTTAAAATAACAGCTCCCGAGATTAAAATAATTGGCCAAAAAGTGGATCTCATAGAAAGAGCTAATCCTGAAATAATATTAGTGGCATGGCCTGTTTTTGATGAGCTGGCTAAGTTTTGAACTGGTGCATACTCCGTACCTGTGTAATACTCAGTAATTAAAACCATTCCTGCTGTAACCAAAACTCCAATTAAAGATGCTATATAAAGATTTAAAACAGGAAAAGCCGGATTAGCCGCCATTAAAGCAACAATTGTTGGATAAAATAAAACTGCACTGGCAACTGCTGTTATTATCATACCTTTATATAAAGCATTCATAATATTTTTGCTTGTTAATTTAACGAACAATGAGCCAATAACTGAAGCAAAAATTCCCATTGATAAAATAGCCAGCGGGAATAAAATTGCATTTGTAAATCCGGGGAAAAGTAAACTACCTAAAATCATGGAGGCAATAGCTGTTACCACATATGTTTCAAAAATATCTGCTGCCATGCCAGCATCATCCCCCACATTATCCCCCACATTATCTGCAATAACAGCCGGGTTTCTGGGATCATCCTCTGGAATTCCAAGCTCAAGTTTTCCCACCAAATCTGCTCCCACATCAGCTCCTTTGGTAAAAATTCCTCCCCCAAGACGGGCAAAAACAGAGATTAAAGATCCTCCAAAGCCTAAACCTATCAAAGATTTAATATCTCCACCAGTATAAGTATAAAATCCAAAAACAGCAGCCAAAGCTAACCCAACTACCAAAAATCCTGTCACTGCCCCGCCTTTATAAGCTAAACCAAAAGCCTCTGATAATCCTTTTTTAGCAATTTCAGCCACTCTAACATTAGCCCTAACTGCCACACTCATACCTATAAAGCCGGTTAATGCAGATAAAACAGCACCTGCCAAAAACCCAATTGCCATGTTTTGACCTAAAACAAAATAAATTCCTGCACCTAAGGCAATTGCAACCATGGCCACAACTTTATATTGTCTTTGTAAATAAGCTGAGGCCCCCACCTGGATAGCCTTGGCAATCTCCTGCATTTTCTCATCGCCTGCAGGTTGTTTTAGCACATCAACAATTAAGTAAAATCCATAACTTAATGCCACCAAAACCGCAATCCAAATAAGATACGTTAAGTTACTAAATAATAAATCCACGACTTTGAATTTACACTACAAGTTGGATTTTAGTCAAGGGGAAATTTCAAGCAACGTATACTGGAGCAATTGGTAAAGGTTTTTGCGATTTAGGATATGGTATCCCTGTAAGTGCTATCTTTAATACCTCATCCACTGATTTTACAAAGTGAAACTTTAGATCTTTTTGGACAAAATCCGGAATATCTTCCATATCTTTTTCATTATCAGCTGGCGCTATCACCACTTTTACTCCAGCCCGATGGGATGCCAAAACTTTTTCTTTAAACCCGCCGATTTCCAAAACCCTACCCCGCAAGGTTACTTCCCCGGTCATAGCGATATCTTTGTGAACAGGTATTTTTGTAAACGCAGAAACAATGGCTGTTGTCAAGGCAATGCCGGCTGATGGACCATCCTTGGGAATTGCACCTTCCGGAACATGTACATGCACATCAACCTTTTGGAAAAATTTCTCAGGAAGGCCTAAACTTAACCAATGAGACCTGACATAGCTCATTGCAGCCTGGCCTGATTCTTTCATCACATCGCCCAGCTGACCGGTCAAAAGTAATCCGCCTTTTCCAGGCATCAAAGTTACTTCAATAAATAACACTTCCCCTCCGGCCTCTGTCACAGAAAGACCAGTGACCATTCCAATCTCATCCTCTTTCTCAGCCAAAACAGGCAAAAACTTAATTGGCCCTAAAAATCCGTGAATATCTGCTACCTTTATTTTAAATTCTTTTACACTTCCTTCTGCTACTTTTCTGGCAACTTTCCTGATAACAGCAGAGGATTCTCTTTCCAAACTTCTTACTCCGGCTTCCCTGGTATAACCTCTAATTATTGCCCTTATTGCTTCGTCTTCAAATTCTATTTGAGTAATTTTAAGTCCGTGATTTTCTATTTGTTTTGGAATTAAGAATTTTTTAGCAATGTGGAATTTTTCATCTTCTGTATAACCGGCGTATCGAATGACTTCCAATCTATCTCTTAATGCTGCCGGAATTGTATCTAAAATATTTGCTGTTGTGATAAACATCACATTTGACAGATCAAACGGCACTTCCAGATAATGGTCAGAGAATCCAAAGTTTTGTTCAGGGTCCAGCGCCTCAAGGAGTGCAGCAGATGGATCTCCCCTATAATCTGCACCAATTTTATCAATCTCGTCCAGCATAAAAACCGGATTAACAGTGTTTGCCTGTTTAATACCCTGGATAATTCTTCCGGGCATACTCCCCACATAAGTTCTCCGATGACCCCTGATCTCTGCCTCATCCCTGATTCCACCCAGGGAAACTTTTATAAACTTACGGTTTAGCGCCCTGGCAATTGATTTTCCAATTGAGGTTTTCCCAACTCCCGGAGGCCCGACAAAACAAAGAATCGGTCCTCTCATTTTGCCGGATAATTTATGGACTGCCAAATATTCTATAATTCTTTCTTTAACTTTTTTCAAGCCGTAATGATCTTCATCCAAAATTACCTCAGCTGCGCTAAGGTCAATTTTTGGCTTTTTTCCCACTTTCCAGGGTAAATCCGTTAGCCATTCCAGATAATTTCTAATATAACCAGCCTCCGGATTATATGAACTCATTTTGGCAAGCCGTCTTAGCTCTTTTTTGGCGCGCTCCAAAACTTCTTTTGGCATGCCGGATTTTTTAATCTTTAACTCAAACTCATGAATCTCCTGATGCTCACTATCTACTCCACCTAATTCCTCCTCAATGCTTTTCATTTGCTCCTTCAGTATTGCTTCTTTGGTTATTCGAGAAACTCTTTCATTAGTTTGGGATGAAATTTTTTGGGAAATTTCTAAAATCCTGATCTCTTTTGCCAGCAGTTCAGATAATCTTTGCAGTCGCTCCTGGGCAGATATCATCTCTAAAATTTGCTGTTTATCTATGGTTTTAAAATCAACAGACTGAGTGATTGAGTTAACCATCTGATTTGGATCATCCGAGTAGGTAAAAATAGACCAGTTGGCAAAATTTGATGGGTCAAAAAAAGGATTCCCGCCCAGTTCCAAAAACCGCTTAACCTGATCTCTGACAGTCCTGACTAAAGCTTCTGTTTGCTCGCTCTTTTCATAAAGCTCCGGGATTTCCTCAATTTCCGCTTCTAAATACGGGTCTATTTTGGTGAAATTTTTGAGGAAAACACGGCTTAAACCTTCTGCCTGCAAAGTATATTCACCATCCGGGTTTTTAACAACCCGTCTTATTAAACAAACAGTTCCTACTTTATATAAATCTTTATCTGTCGGATCTTCTATTCTGGAATTTTTCTGGGTTACAAAAACAATTAATTTATCAGAGTTCCAGGATATATCCAAAGCGGCTTTAGACTTTGGCCTGCCGGAAATTATGGGGACTGAGTTTCCAGGGAAAATAACTGTATCCCTAAGCGGCCCCACAGGCATAGTTGGTTTTAGTTTAAGCGGTTCTATTAATGGTTTTATGAAATCAGCCATATTTTTTAGTAATTAGCAGTTTATCAAGATGAGTGCTAAAAGTCAAGACCTTTCTTTGCCAAAATTCCTTTTTGGTAAGGGTGTTTAATCTCTTTCATCTCAGTTACCAAATCAGCTATCTTAATTAATTTTTTGCCTGCATAACGGCCTGTTAATACTAAATCCATTGTATCAGGTTTATCTTGAATAAGTTGCAATAGTTTAGCGAAAGGTAAAACTTTGGAATAAACTGCTCCAATTATTTCATCAGCCACCACAATATCCCATTTTCCGGAAGTTATTTCATTATATAATAGGTCATAAGTTTGCGTGGCAGCTTTAATATGATCCTCTCTTTTAACTTTACTGCCTAAAATCCCCAAAAAGCCTTTGCCTCCCTGGATTATTTTGACATATGGGGATAATTTTTTAATTCCTACCAGCTCACCTGTAAACCAGGCCTTGCCAAACTGGACAATCAGACACTTTTTCTTATAGCCAACAGCTCTTAAAACCAAACCCAAAGCAGCAGTTGTCTTCCCCTTACCTAATCCTGTATAAACAACAACCAACCCTTTTTCTTGATTTGTTGAATTCATCCGCCTATTCTAACAAATTATTTATGAATTCGAATGACCACCCCGGGGGTGGATTTGTATTGACACCTGCGGATATTTCAGATATATTGAGGTCAAATGCCAAGAAGAATTATTCCATTTGTTAATGGATATTACTATCACATATATAATCGTGGTGTGGAGAAAAGATCTATATTTGAAAACAACAGAGATTATGGCAGATTTATTAAAACTATTAAGTATTACCAAGTAGAAGGCCCAAAACCAAAGTTATCAAAATTTCTTAATAGTTCCTCTTTTAAACTAAAATTAAACAACAAGCTGGTTGAGATTATCTGCTACTGCTTAATGCCTAATCATTTTCATTTCTTAATAAAACAACTTAAAGAAGGTGGCATAACAGAATTTGTTAGCAAATTATCAAATAGTTATACTAAATATTACAATACCAAACATACCCGAGTAGGACCGCTTTTGCAGGGAGAATTTAAAGCTGTTTTGGTTGAAAGTAATGAACAATTTATACACTTATCACGTTATATTCATCTGAATCCTATTGCCTCATTATTGGTTAAGGATTTAAAAAATTTCAGATGGTCTTCTTATGAAGAATACATAAACAACACTCAGGGAATCTGCTTTAAAGAGGAAATTTTAAATTCATTTAAAACGCCTCAGGATTACCAGCAATTTGTTTTAGATCAAGTTTCTTATGCACAAAGCCTGGAACGAATCAAACATCATCTGATTGATGTTGCTGGATAAATAATTCGAATGGCCACCCCGGGGGTGGAAAGCTAAAACTCACACTAACCTAAAAACTAATTCTTGATATAATCAAATTATGAGTAATGGAGAAAGGTTCAAATTATATTCTGCCACTTACTTGATTCTGATTAAAGACGGGAAAATATTACTACTTAAACGATTTAATACTGGCTGGCAAGATGATAATTATAGCTTAATTTCCGGACATCTTGACGGGAATGAAACTGTAGCTGACTCAATGACAAGAGAAGCAAAGGAGGAATCAGGAATCAATATTCAACCAGATGATTTAAAAGTAGTCCATACTATGCACAGAATTACGAAAGATAGGGAATATATAGATTTCTTTTTAATTGCAAATCAATGGAAAGGCGAACCAAAAATTTTAGAACCAGACAAATGCAGTGAACTTACTTGGTATCCTTTAGAACAATTGCCTCAAAACATTATTCCTCATGTTAAAAAAGCCATAGAATATCATTTAAATAATGTTGCCTTCTCCGAAGAATAACTCTCCTCAGCACATGGAATACCCACAGGAGTGGCATTTTTTGCAGCCTTCTTCCATTACAAAGCTGGCTGAACCGCATTCAGGGCACAAATCTGCCTGAGATCTGGCAGCAGCAGATAAAACCACATCATCCGATCCAGTATTTACCTCTTGAGTCAAATTAAGCGGCAAAGTTTCAGCTTCTATGGTTGGCTCTTGGGCTAAATCCTCTGCCAAAACCTTGGCAATCGCATCTGCCAGACTCATTACTCTATTTTTACCAAATCCAACATGTGATGCCCCGCCAATCCCTTTTAACTGCCCGACAATTTTTTGCGCTACAGCTTTTGGATCTGTTCCCTTAGCCCCTCTTGCCAACCTTAAAGACAGAGAAACCAGTCTTCCCATAGCCTCAGCATCTGCCATAGTATGCATCCCTGCCCTGCCAACTGTGACAAACACCTCAAAAGGCTGGTTTAGGCCGTCACGGTTGACAGTCACGAATGCCTCGCCAACCGGAGTTGAAACTTTGTAAGTATGCCCTCTTAAAATCATTGGCCGGTCGGCAATTGGTGCTGCCGGATCTTCTTTGCTTCTGTTTAAAGTTGATGAAACATTCAACACCTGAATAGACTTGGAACCATCCCGGTAAATTGTGATTCCGCTACAACCTATCTCATAAGCCATCATATACGCTGTCCGCACATCTGTTTGGGTTGCCGAGTTTGGTAAGTTGATGGTTTTGGAAACTCCATTATCTGTATATTTTTGAAAAGCTGATTGCATCTTAACATGCCAGATTGGATCTATTTCCGGAGCTGTCACAAAAATATCCTGCCACTCCTGCGGCACATCTAAAAGTCCTTTAACAGAGCCGTTTTTCATTACTTTTTCTGCTAAATCATCTGAGTGAAAATTTTCTCTTTTAGCAATCTCTGTGAAAGTTTCGTTGGCTATAGTTAAGATTCTGTATTGATCACTTGCTGCTTTGGCTTTGTGAATATAAGCCAAAGCAAAAACAGGTTCAATCCCGGATGAACAATCGCCAATTATAGAAATAGTGCCGGTTGGGGCAATTGTAGTGACTGTGGAATTTCTGATTGGTTTAGCGCTTCCGTATGCAGAGGATTTTGGCCTCTGTTTAAAAGCGCTTGCATTTTTATCTGCATAAATAGAGTTTACCCAATTTGGAAAAGGGCCTCTTTTAACTGCCAGCTCTTCAGATTCCAAATGCCCTTCTTCATTTATAAACTTCATTACTTTTTCTGCCAGCTCAAGAGCTTCGTCAGAATTATAGGCAATTTTTAATTTAAACAACATGTCTGCAAAACCCATCACCCCTAAACCTATTCTTCTATTACTGTGCACTTCATCATAAATTTGCTTTAGCGTAAACGGATTAGTTTGTACTACATTATCTAGAAAATGAACTGCTTTATGGGTTACATCTCTTAATCTATCCCAATCAACTCCTGAACCATCTGCAAAGACAAATTTACCCAAATTAATAGATCCCAAATTACATGCATCCCATGGTGCCAGAGGCTGCTCTCCACAGGGATTTGTGGATTCAATTGTTTCCAATTCCGGCACCGGATTAGCAGGAGAGTCATTAATTCTATCTATAAAAATCAGTCCCGGATCCCCGGTTGAGTGAGCCCGCTCAATAATTTCATCAAAAACTTCTCTTGCATTTAATTTGCCACTTACTTTTCCACTGCCGGGATCAACTAAATCATAATCTTCGCCCTTGGATAGCGCCTCCATGAATTTTTTGGTAATTGCCACAGAGATATTAAAATTGGAGATTTGTTTATCCAACAGCACTGTTTTAAAATATTTGCGGGAGTCATCATCCGGCAAAAGAGGAGAAATTGAGTCAAAAATAGGTTTGTTTAAATCATCCAATTCTGCCTTGCATCTGATAAACTCCATTACGTCAGGATGATCTATTCTAAGTATTCCCATATTTGCACCACGCCTTGTTCCACCCTGCTTTATAGATTCAGTTGCCGCATTAAAAACTCTTAAAAATGACACCGGCCCGGATGCCACACCACCTGTGGTATTAACAACTGAGCCTGCAGGGCGAAGGCGGGAAAATGCAAATCCGGTTCCACCGCCAGTTTGGTGAATTAAAGCCGCATATTTTACAGAGTCAAAAATCTCAGGAAGTGAGTCTCCAACAGGCAAAACAA
The DNA here is from genome assembly GCA_964362195.1 of uncultured Gammaproteobacteria bacterium. Taxonomy (GTDB): domain Bacteria; phylum Patescibacteriota; class Microgenomatia; order Daviesbacterales; family UBA10151; genus CAYICZ01. Next base: position 14,916 of record CAYICZ010000015.1, read on the forward strand.
AGCAGGCAGAATACTGCAAACCATTTTGTTTTCCGGCATTCATAATGGTCGGGGAGTTTGGTAAAAATTCCTGACGGACCATCATGGTATAAAATTCCAAAGCCTGACTGCTAACTGCTATCTCTTTAGCTCCAAAATCAAAATCTCCTGAGGCAATATCATAAGCTATGTGCCAAAACCGCTCTGAAATTGTTTCCACTACTTCCAAATTCCCGGCTTTCAGTAAATATCTTTCCTGCAAAATCTTAGTTGAACTTTCGGAAAAAGTAGGCTCAGGTAAACCCGCAGGTATATGGGGCATCTTTTTATATCTAGGGATAAATCTGGTTTCAAAGCTGCGGGAATTGATATCTAACTTTTTGGCATAACCATTATGACCATTAGTCTTTTTTTTACTATGAATCCTGGGCATAGAAATAACTTGTAAAGTAGTTTTTATTTTTTTCATAGAGTTTTTAATTCTTTTGCAAAATCTCTCGGGTCACCAAAATTTCTATACACACTGGCAAAACGTAAATAAGCAATTGAGTCCAACTTTTTAAGTTCAGATAACATCCATTTACCCAGCTGTTCTGATTCCACCTCCTGCAGTCTCTTGTTTCTAATCCTGCTTTCTATCCTATCAAGAATCATTGCAACTTTATCAAGACCCGGCCGCTTTTCCAAAGCCCTAATCAAACCGCGCTGAATCTTTTCCCGATCATAAGCCTCTTTTCTGCCATCCCTTTTGATAACCATGATCTCCACTTCTGCTAAGTTTTCATAGGTCGTGTAGCGTTTCTCACATTTTAAACACTCTCTTCTGCGTCTTACTTCTCCCCGGCTATCAACCGATCTTTTATCTACAACTTTGCTTAGCGTGCTCTGACAAAACGGACATTTCATAAAACCTAGTTTAGCATAACATGTTGACATGAAACAATGTCAATATACAAGATATTGTGTGATTACTGAAGATTTTGGACGATGACTTTTTGCATTATATCCCCGACTGCTAATTTTTCTACCACATCCTGCCCTGCTATCACCTGTCCAAAAATCGTATATTGTTTTGGCAGTTCCGAGTGATCGGAGAGCAGGATAAAAAACTGGGAACCATTGGTATTAGGTCCGGCATTTGCCATAGCCACAGTTCCTTTCAAATACTCTCTGGTAACTGCCTCATCCTGAAATTGATATCCAGGCCCTCCTGTCCCGTCACCTTTTGGGTCTCCCCCCTGAACTACAAAACCATTTTCTATCCTATGAAAAATCAACCCGTCATAAAACCCGTTGGCTGAGAGCAAAATAAAATTAGATGCAGTAATCGGCATATCAGGATAAATTTGAATCTCAATAATTCCTTTGGCTGTCTGAATAACCACCTTTTTATTTTGTAAAATCTCAGGCTTTAGTACACCTGGAAATTGAGAAAGAGTTTTATTTTTTTCTAAAGGAAGTTCTACTGGAGTAGGTTGGGGGGTAGCCTGTACAACCTTAGGGTCTTGCATAGAAGTCCCACTTTGAGCTTTTGGAGTCTGTTCAAAAAGAAAACTTAAAGACTGTGGGGTAGGACTGGGGCTTGCTTGAACACTCGAAATTTCCTGTTTAAATTTATTCACTGTAAAATAAACTCCTGTCCCTATTATAAATAATATTAAAAGAATTGCTAAAAGTTTCTGATTGGTAAACACGCCTTATTTTTATCACTTGAGAAAATTTATGGCAAGTAGCTTTTTGCTTTTCTCCTTTTTCCATAAATAAAATAAAATTTCAGAGATATAAAAAGACCCAACTGCATAAATTACTCCTGTAAAAATATCAAAAACATAATGCTCGCCCAAATACACAAGTGAAAACCATACTCCTAAAACATACGGAATAAAATAAAGAGCTTTTTTACTATAAAATTTAAAAGCAAAAAGCAAAACCAAAAAAGGGTACGCTGCGTGCAAAGAAGGCACTGCAGCTGTTGTATTAGGATTAAAAGTTTCATAAATTGTAGGCAGTTGCAGTCTGGTTGGAAAAGATTTTAAGTTTGTATCCAAAATTTTAACCACCCCTGGCAAATCCTCATGTTGGCTGGCAAGCCAGGGAGGAGATGCCGGAAATATCACATAAGTAAAAAATGCGCTGTAAGATAAAATCAAAAGAGAAATAGAAAACTTTTTAAAAAAATATCTATTTTTAAGCCAAAGCGTAAAAGCAAATCCTAAAGGCAGGGCAAAGTGTAAAAAGTAAAAAAAAGTTGAAAAATAATCTATCAAGCTTATTTTTCCATGATATAAAATACTTTGTAAAAAAATAGTTGGGTTTACCCCAAAAATTAATTTATCAAAATTTATCATTTCCATGAAATGTACTCTGGGATTTAAAATAGGGGCCAAACTTCTTAAAAAATCATAAGAAATTAAAATAAATAAAAATGGCAACCAGTCCATTAAAAATTTCCGGGTTTTATGAACAAAAAGTGAGGCTAAAATTAAAATTAATACATACCGATCAGGAGTTATCCCAATCCCCTGCCAAATCATTATCCCGGTCATTAAAACCATATAAAAAACAAATGCCAAAATATTTACCTTATGATATGCCATTTATAAATTATACTCTTAACTTCCCTCTTGACGGCTATGCTAAATTTAGCCCACAATAAAATTAGTGCTTAAGACGGAAGCACAATTTATAATATGTTGCACCGTCTACTGCCTCTTTTTTTAATACTTGCTGCCATAGTTTTTACTCTACTTAATTTTCAATCAATCAGGCGGGAGATTGTATATAAACTACATATCTCAGGTGATCCAACTACTTCATGTTGCAGTGTGGAAGATGCGCTAAAATCTGATGGAAACTTTGATGAAAACGCCACCACTGCAATTTTTAACAGCCAAATCATTGATTATCCAAAAACATCCCTCGCTTATGCCTATACCCAAGCTATTGCTCAAGATAATAATTCTGATAAAACCGTTCTAGGAACTACCACTGCTGATGGTCAAGAAAAATGGATTGAGGTTTCTTTACCTGAGCAAAAAGTAAGAGCCTGGGAAGGAAACAACCTGGTTATGGAATTTCCGATATCTTCCGGTAAATGGGCCCCTACCCCAACCGGCACTTTTACTATCTGGCATAAAACCAGAAACCAGGTTATGTCAGGAGGATCCAAAGAATTGGGTACCTACTATTATCTTCCAAATGTCCCCAACAATATGTTCTTTTATAAAGGTTATGCTATTCATGGCGCTTACTGGCACAACAACTTCGGACATCCAATGAGTCATGGCTGTGTAAATTCCCCCCTTGCATCAGCTGCACAAATCTTTGAGTGGGCAGGACCGGTGGTACTTGCAGGTCAAAACGCAGCTCATGCTACTGCTGAAAACCCCGGAACAAGAGTAGTAGTACGTTAACCTTCATGAATATTAGAAGTTTTAGAATGAGGTACTCTGGATAAATGTTCTGATACCCGAAGAGCTGTTTTGGCCCCTTCACCCGCTGCTATAACAATTTGCTCACCCCAGACATTATTTACATCCCCGCAGGCATAAATTCCCGGAATAGAAGTTGCCCCATACTCATCTACCTCAATCTCTCCGTTATCATTTTTATCAGTCAGCTTATCAAAACCGGTTGAGGGCATCCAACCTATTTCTATAAACACCCCTGATACAGGAATTATTTCTTCTTTTAAGTTTTTTACTTTAATCCCACCTACAGCGCTGTCCCCCAAAATCTCCAAAACCTGGTGGTTGTTTAAGACTTTTACCTTTGGGGAAGTTGTTACATTTTTCATTAAAATCTCATCTCCTCTTAAATAATCTGTGTTATTAACGATAGTTACAGATCTGGCAACTTTAATTAAAGAGTAAGCCGCATCCAAAGCAGAATTCCCCCCTCCCACAACAACTACATCTTTATCTTTATAAAATGGAGCGTCACAGGTGGCACAAGTTACCACTCCTTTGCCAAAAAAATTTCTTTCTCCGGGGATATTTAGCATTTTAGGAATTCTGCCGGAGGCAATTATCACAGTTTTTCCATGATACTCTTGACCATCTTGAGTTTTTACTACAAAATCCGGATCAGCTCCGGATAAATCCGTAACCTCAACCCCTTCTTTTATCCAAAGTCCCTGATTTTCAAAATTTAAAAGCTCTTCCCTGAATTTTTTGGCCAAATCTGCTCCGGTTATCATAGTAAACCCGGGATAATTTTCCACATCTCCAGACAACGCTGCCTGCCCACCGATATTTTTTGTCAACATTAAGACCTTTAAGTTCTTTCTCACAGTGTATATTGCCGCAGTTATACCTGCTGCACCCCCACCAATAATAATTGTGTCAAATATTTCTGGTTCCGCCATATATTTATGGTACCATAAATATATGACCCTAAAAAATGATCTATCGGCATTTGTTGAAGTTGCAGATGACCCTGAGACCCTGGCTGCTTACTCAAAAGATGCCTCAATTTTTGAAATCCAACCTCAGATAGTTGTTTTTCCAAAAGATTCAGCAGAAATCAGAAAAATAGTTGAGTATGTAAATAATCATTTAAAAGATTATATCTCTATTACTGTCAGATCAGCAGGCACAGATATGACAGGCGGGGCAATTGGGGAATCCATAATTATAGATGTAAAAAAATATCTTAATAAACTAATTAAAGTTAGTGAAAATTCAACTATTGTTCAACCAGGCATGCTTTATCGGAATTTTGAAGTTGAAACTTTAAAGCAAAATCTGCTTCTTCCAACCTATCCAGCTTCCAGAGAAATCTGCACAATAGGAGGAATGGTTGTTGATAACGCCGGAGGAGAACTGGAATTAACATATGGACCCATTAATAAATATCTCAAAAGTATGAAGGTTATTCTTTCTGATGGAAATGAATACACTTTCAAGTCTTTAAATAAAGAAGAATTGAACAAAAAAATTGCTCAAAAAAACTTTGAGGGCAAAATTTACTCAGAAGTTTATAATCTCATTTTGGAGAATGAGGAATTAGTTAAGAATGCTAAACCCCAAACTTCTAAAAATTCTACAGGTTATGACCTTTGGGAGGTTTGGGATGGAGAAAATTTCGATTTATCTAAATTGATTATCGGTTCCCAGGGAACCTTAGGAATTGTGACTGAAATAGAGTTTAGATTAATTAAACCAAAAGCTCACCAGGTTTTGCTGGTAATTTCTTTGCCGGACTTAGCTGAGCTAGATCAGGTTATAAAAACAGTGCTCAGTTATAAACCTGAGGCTTTTGAGTGCTATGATGACCAAACCCTAAAATTTGCCCTGGATCACACCTGGGATCTATCTGCTAATTTTAAGCATCAAAGTAGACTTTCTGCATTTTTTGATCTTACAAAAGATAAACTAACAGACAAAATGCCAAGCCTGATTTTATTGGCAAACTTTACCTCGGATGATAAGGATGAGGCAATTAACCGCGCAAATACCGTACAAGAATCTTTAAAACAGTTTAAGCTAAATTCGCAGTTGAAATTAACAGAAAAAGGTCAGGAAAAATATTGGCTTATAAGACATAAGAGTTTTGGATTATTAATGAGGTATGCGAAAAATAAAAAAGCCTCCTCTTTTATTGACGACATTATTGTAAAACCCGAGTATTTACCGCAATTCCTGCCAAAACTAAATGAAATTATTGCCCCTTACAAAAACAGGATGGTTTATACCCTGGCAGGACACATTGGTGATGGGAATTTCCATATTATTCCATTAATGGACTTATCAAATGAAGATGTCAGGTCAATTATTCCGGAATTAATGGAAAAAGTTTTTAAATTAGTATTTGCATTTAAGGGTTCAATGTCTGCAGAACATAATGATGGCTTAATCAGGGGTCCATATTTACAGGAAATGTATGGTGATGACGCGTATCAGTTATTTAAAAAGGTTAAAGAAATATTTGATCCCAAAGATATCTTCAACCCTCACAAAAAAGTCGATGCAACCTTTAAATATTCTTTAAAGCATATGGTTACAGGCTAAATTTCCTGTGCCACAATTTTAGAATTTAACCTTAATCTTTCCTGCATCTTGTTATATGTTAAAAGTCCGGCTTGGGGACCAATTTGCTCAACAACAGAGGCTCCGTTTGCAGCTCCCCATCTCATTGCCTCAGCTAAATCTTTGCCATAAAATAATGCTGACATTAAACCTGTAGCATAAGCATCTCCTGCTCCTGTCATTTCAACTAATTTTGCGGGAAATATCTTTATATGATAATAATTTACTCCGTCAAAAGAATATGAACCCTCTGTGGCATCTGTTATAACAACAATTCTTGGGCCCAAATTCAAAAGATCCTTCAAAAGTTTTTTAATTGGCAGATCTTCATCATCGCTGTAACCTAAAATTCTTTTTGATTCTTCCAAATTAACAATAAAAACTTCAGCTAAATTTAAAAGTTTGGGATTTTTCTTAACTCCATATTTTATTTGATAAGTGCCCGGACTATATAAAAGCTTGCTGCCTACTCTTTCTAAATACACTGTTAACTCATTTAACAGGTTGGAATCAGTAAAAGTAGGCGCTATGGAGGTAAAATATACCCATCTTGTGTGATCTAAATCAGGTAATTTATATACCCAATCCTGATGGTAGACAAAAATTGTCCGTTCACCTTTAAAAGTTAAAACAGTAGACAAATTAGACTCCATTCCCTCATGGGTAAGTACATATCTCGTATTTATACCTTCATTTTTAAACTTTTCTATTATCTGCTTACCTGCAGGATCAGATCCGACATTGGTATAAATTGAGGAGGATAATTTTAATCTGGCTCCCCCGACAGCCGCATTTGCAGCATTGCCGGCAACAAGATGAATTAACTTATCAACAGGGATTTTATCCCCATACTCCACACAAAGCATGCATTTAGTTTTATCCAAATTACACTTAACCTGTGCATCATGAATCTGGACAAAGTTATCAATTGTAGAATCCCCAATAGATATAAGATCAAACATCTACTACAGTATAACCTGTTTCCTTAATTGTTTGAATAATCTTTTGATCGTTGATTTTTCCCTCGTCAAATTCAACTTCACATTCCTGTTTGGCATAGCTGGTTTTGGCTGATTTAATCCCCTCCAGATCTTCTAAATCAAAATCAATATTTATAGCGCAAGAGCTGCAGTGCATCCCTTGTATCTTTAATTTTTTCTTAATCATATAACGTCAATTACTCCTCTATACATTCCCATTGAACAACTAAATGGAATTTGGCCGGTTTGGGTGGGAACAAAACTGATTAATTGGGTATCATTAGGAGCCAGGTTTTTTGCAATATTCAGAGATGGAATTCTAAAAGCAGAGGCACAACTAAAGGCATTTTTGGTTTTAAGAGTTAAATTAACAGTTTCGCCTTTTTTTACCCGGATATAATTCGGGCTATACCCGTTGGATGTTATATCTATTTCAGTGTTTTGTGTTACAGACGCATCAGATTGAGCAGACCCACTTAAATCAATTTGAATATAGGGAAGTCCTGCTGCCACCAAAGCTCCATTAGCTGATATTATCCCTAAATAGAATACCCCAAAAGCTGCAATCTTTAAAAACTTTTCCCTGAATGTATCTCCAAGTAAAGTTGTTATATATCCAACCCCAAAAAATAAGGGCATAGTCCCTAAAACAAAAACTGCCATTATAGAAGCTCCAAAAAAAGCATTGGCAGAGGAAATTGCCAAAGCTTCCATGGCCAAAGTAGTACCGCAGGGAATAAAAATAGTTAATCCTCCTAAAAATGCCGGAGCAAAAAGGTCCTTAGATTTTGACTGGTTTCTGACCAGCCTGGTTAAAAACCTGGGTGGCTGGATAACTGCGTATCTAAAAATTGGGTGGACTTTCAATAAATCCAGCGCTATTACAATCATATATAACCCTGCCACAAATTGCATTGTAGTCTGAATTTTAGGAGAAATATTTAAAGCTCCCCCAAAAGCCCCCAGAATAAAACCTAATATAGTATAAACAATTAATTTGGTTATCAAAAAAGCAATTGTTGCCCAAAGTGTATGTTTGCCTCTATTGCCTCTTTCCAAATCATCTTCTTCCCTGGCAGCAATAACTGAAGCCAAAAGTCCCCCTTGCACGGCCAAACAAGTCAACCCCCCAACAGTTAAACCGGTTATAAATATTAACCACAAATCCATTAGATTTTTATCCTTTTCAAAAGTAATGAATTAGTTACCACTGATATAGAACTTAAAGCCATAGCTGCCGAAGCAAAAATCGGGTTTAATAATATCCCAAAGGGAACATATAAAATACCCATCGCTACAGGTATTAAAATAATATTATAACCAAAAGCCCAAAATAAATTCAGCTTTATGGTTCTCATGGTTTTTTTAGAAAGCTCTACTGCTGATACCACAGATGTTAAATCTTTATTTATTAAAGTAATTCCTGCCGACTCAATTGCCACATCAGTCCCTGTTCCCATGGCAATACCAATATCCGCAGCTGCCAAAGCCGGTGCATCATTAATCCCGTCTCCCACCATAGCAACTTTTTTGCCTTCAGCCTGAATTTTTCTTACCTCTTTCTCCTTTTCATCAGGCAGGACTTCTGCCAGGATTCTTTTAATCCCTATCTTTTCAGCAATAGCATTGGCTGTTCTTTGGTTATCTCCGGTAATCATGACTACCTCAATTCCCATTTTTTGCAAAGCTTGTACACCTTCTTTAGCTGTTTCCTTTAAAGTATCTGCAACTGCTATCAATCCTGTAAGTTTCCCATTCACCCCAAGCATCATCACTGTCTTTCCTTCATTTTCTAATTTTTCCACCCCTTCTTCGCTTAACTTTATTCCCTCTTTCTCCATCATCTTTCTGTTTCCCAAAACTACTTTTTTCCCCTCAATAATCCCTTCCACTCCATGGCCGGCAATAGCCTTAAAATCTTTGACTTTACTCAAAGTTAATCTTTCCTGTTCTGCCTTGTTAACAATAGCTTCGGCCAAAGAATGTTCTGACCCTTTTTCCAAAGATGCAGCTAGCTGTAAAACATCCCCTACCACGTCTGTCACTTCCGGTTTACCCTTGGTAAGAGTTCCGGTTTTATCAAAAATTACCGTATTTATTTTACGGGCAGTTTCTAAACTCTCGGCATCTTTAATTAGGATTCCATGCTCTGCTCCAATTCCTGTCCCCACCATGATGGCAGTAGGTGTTGCCAACCCCATGGCACAAGGACAGGCAATAATCAAAACCGCGATGGAATTTAGCATGGCAAAAAGAAAAGCAGGAGCAGGTCCTAATACATACCAGACCACAAAGGTTAAAATAGCAAGCATAACTACAACCGGCACAAAGAAAGAGGAAATTAAATCTACCAGTTTTTGAATCGGAGCTTTACTGGCCTGGGCTTCCTGTACTAACTTGATAATTTGTGAAAGCATGGTATCTGCCCCAACTTTGGTCGCCTTATACAAAAAGGTTCCGGTTTTATTTAAGGTGGCACCGATCACTATATCTCCTTTGGTTTTATCAACAGGGATACTTTCTCCTGTAACCATTGACTCATCAATAGATGATTGACCTTCCAAAATCATCCCGTCAACCGGAATTTTTTCTCCCGGCCTGACCCTGATAATATCCCCAATTACTACCTGATCTATAGGAATATCCACTTCTTTACCCTCTCTCAAAACCCTTGCGGTCTTCGCTTGCAGTCCGATTAGTTTTTTAATTGCCTCGGAAGTCCCGGCCTTAGCTTTGGCCTCAAGAAACCTTCCCAAAAGGATCAGGCCAATAATAATGGTGGAAACA
>CAYICZ010000016.1:0-22628 GCA_964362195.1 uncultured Gammaproteobacteria bacterium
CTCATTTTCAGCATATTGAGTACCTTCGATCCGTCCGAGCATTTTTTTACCTTTAAGAGTTAATCTAAGTTTAGTTAATTTCTTTCGTCCACTATCAAAAGTATAAACAGGAACAAGCAGGTCGTGATATTTAAGATGAGAAAGCATATTTGAGAGCCATGCTTTGTTTCCTTCAATATCTTCAGGGTTCGGACGTCCCCATGCAAGGAAAGCATCTCCTAGTGAAATCTCATCTACATTGGGAGTGTTTGCGAAAAATCTCTTTACATTTTCTATTGAAGCTATTTCGCCTTTTATTTTTTTGCTGTTTTTCATAACCTTTATATCTTACCATGCCCTTTCATTTCTTGTCAACATAGAAATGTGAGATGAAAAACTGGTAAAGATAGCTAAAGGGTCTTGCATTCTTCAAAGATTTATTATAAAGTGGATTAAATCTAAAAAAAATCGGAAGTTAGGCTGAGATAAGTAGGGTTAGGGGGGACGTCTAAGCAGACTGCTGGGATTCTGAACCGAGCAGCAGAGTGCAATTCTCTCGTCCTCCACGCCTTACCTATCTCAACTTAGCTCCCGATAATTTAAAATATCGTAAAAGGATTGCGATAATACTCCTTTTAGCCTCAAAAGTCAATAGTACGCTGTTTGCTACTGTTTATAGAATATCCTTTCTATATAAAATGTCAATAGACCCAACCCGTTCATTTTGTGCCTATGATTAAGCAGTCTGATATTACGTGCTTAAACTACACATTAGCCTCAACTTGATGTTGTTTAAACACAAGCCTAAATGGTTTAGTAAGTACCCTTTCTACCAAGGGTATCTTTCCATCTTCTAAAAGGCGACCGGGATTTACAAAAAAAAGGCCAATATCCAAACAAGGTAATTCAGAGGTATTTACTGCTAGGGTGTTGGCAGTTTTAGTATCTTCAGGACTTCCGTATCTACTTTCTTTAAGACTATATCTTTTTCTTAATTGGGGTGGTTTGCCACGGACCACTTGCCTTTCTGAAAGGGTTAAACTTCCTACATCTAAATCTAACTGATCTTTTTCTCTCTTTATCTCTGCAACGTAACTCATTAAAGTCTCAATATCAAACCTAAGGAAATCCCCAATTTTGGGAAGTAAATCTATTGTGATACCTGGTGAACAAGCTTCTAATTGGTGTAAAGTGGAGATACCTATTCCCATAATACCAGCAACTATGAATTGCTTCTTTCCCTCCAGGAGGCGTTGGTAAGTAAGCATATCTGCAATGATTAAACCTTGTTCATTTTCGAGCAAGCGAGGTAACATAACCTCAAATTGTAGCAATTATACCCATAATAATCAAACTACCTCTCAAGATTATTTGATTATCAATTTGAAGATGCCGAAGCCAAGTAGAAGAGCGATAATAATTACCAGTACCACTTTAGCATTAAAGGGTGATTGGCCTTTTTCTTGTGGCTGGGTTGTCGGGGATATCTGGGTGCTTTCAGTTGACTCACCTTGAACCTGTTCTTCCTTTCCGATACCAACATTGCCTGTTTCGGTTGATATTCCTAAAACACCAGGGGCAAATCCGGCGGGCTTACTAACGACCAGGCTTTTTGGAGTTGATGTATTCAACACTGGATTTTGGCGGGTCAGATTTCCGGAACAATCATTTACTGCACATCCCAAACCATCTCCTCCGTCACCACCCCTGCCTCCTCCACCAGAGGTGGAAGTGGAAACAGCAGCCACAGCGGCAGTGGTGGTAGATTTCTCACTGCCCACTGTTTCAGGTGAACCGTGAGAAACTGTTCGGTAAAAATAAGTTGTATTTGCTGATAATCCAGTGACTGTAACTAAGTGAGAGTTAACCTTTGTTGTATCCTCAATAGTAGAATTTGGATATCCGTAATCTGATCCATTTGAGAAAATAGCAACTGTAGCATCAGAAACAGGTAAAGTACCATACACTACTCTGGAGGTGGCAGGATCATCAGTGGTCCAGGTCACAGTTAAAGAAGTATCAGCCACTGAAGACGTAGCTTCTGCAGAAATAACCGGGGCAATCCCGTATGTTGCGCTTAGAATTGTACTGGCGTTTCCAGCCGGGTCATAAGCGATGGCTTTGATTGTCATATCCTTGTTAACATTAATGGCGCCATTGTAAAGAGTGCTGGTATTACTGGGGGTAGTGCTGTCAGTGGTGTAATAGGTTGTATAACCATTGAGATCACTGCTTGTTAAAGTAACTGACTGGTCTGTTGTATAATCCCCTGCTGCAACGGAGGGAACAGGTGTTGTGGGGGCGATTGTGTCAATTTTTACCGCATTTATTATTGTATGAACGGATTCTGAATTATTGGCATTATCCTTGGAGTAATATTTCAAATCATACATACCATCGGCTGATAGGTTAATGGTAGTACCGGCGGTTCCTGAAGTAGCGGGGTCATTATCGTCGGTTGTGTAGTAAGTATTAGCACAAAGGGAGGTTGCATCCGAACAGGATAGGTTAACTGTGACAGCCGAATTATGCCAAGCTCCATCAGAATTATCAGTGGTAGCAGGTGCAACAGTATCTTTCCTGAAAAGAAATCCCAAAACTCCTGCAGAATAATTATCTATTCTAATATTACCAGCCACATCAGCAACCTTTATATTAATAGGGCTTGCTCCTTCAGATAAGCTATTCCAAGCAAGATTAGTAAGACCCCAGTTAGTGGTGTAATCAGATGATTGATCTAAGCTAAAAATAGTGGTGAATCCGCTGCCATAATCTTTTGAGGCATGATCAAGAGGCGAGCCGCCTCCCCAGATAAAATCAATATCAATGACTGTCCCTGGGTTGGCATTGTACCAGCCAGTTTGTCCACCGGCTGTGGGGTAATTGTAGGTAATAGTGGGGGCTTGAGTATCTATTATGAGTGTTCTTGATGCAGTCCAATTTCCTGCCAACCCACTATTGTCTACAGCCCTTACTCTCCAGTTATAGGTACCATCTAAAAGGGCTGATGTGGTTTGGGTGGTGGTTGCTATAGCGCTTTGATTAAATTCGGGTGTGGAAAAATCCGCATTATTATCAACTTGCAGTGTATAGGTAATAGTGTCTCCGTTATCAACATCAACCGGGGTTGCAGCTGTCCAGGAAAGATCCGGAGTTGTATCTTGTGTAGCTGCTCCATCAGCCGGAGCGGAAAGAGCAGGTGTATTTGGGGGGGTGTTGTAATAAACCGTAACCTTGATATGGTCCACACTAAAAGTCTGGCTTCCTCCTGCAGTTCTCTCTGAAGCAAATGCCACGCCGAAGTCAATAGCATTAATATCTGCGGGAGTTAAAGTTAAACCCCATAAGTCAGATGATCCACCATAGCTTTTATAAATATTATCAGAGGTAGGATAATCAGTAACAATATCTGCCTTGTCATTACCGCTAACAACACCCCCTTTAATAAGTCTCACTGAAGAATCAATACAACCGGTTGCTGAGCTACACTTTTTTTCAATTTCTACAGTAATGCCTAAAATTGTGGCAGTACTCGGAATAGAAAATCCATAACTGGTGGCTTTTAGGTAGTGTGAAATATTGTTATTGTTTAAGTTAACAGTGGCATATAAATCATCGGAAGAGAAAACGCTATTTGTAAGATTCCAATCGAGTGTCCCTGTCTCCCCATCAATACCATTTGATTGGGCAGTAGGATTAGATACCACAAAGACTGTGAAATGATTTAAGCCGGTGATAGTCAGGGTATCTGTTTGGGCGGTGACTCCACCTAGAGTGACAAAAGTTTCCCCATCTTCTGAAGCTTTAACTTCTACATTTTCTGTTTCAGGCGTTGGAAGAGTCAGAATATATTCAAAGGTGCCGTTTTCCATATTAGAGGTAATGTCATAGGCTGTATCCGTGACAGCACCTAAATCTTCCTTATCTTCTTGAGAGAGGATAATCTGTTTTATGGTTAGGGTTCCCGGATTTTCCGGCAGTTTGGTAAAGGTAACAGTCACCTTATCATTTTGTGGGGCTTTATAAACTTCATTTAAAACTACATTATTAATGGTGGTAGCCGATCCGTCTTCATTTGTTTTCCAGATTTCAGGGCTGACAGCTGCACCGGGTACATTCTCGGTTGCAGTGGTATCAACTATGACTGCAGATTCGGAAGCAAGTGGTATTGTTAGGCTTTCATCTAAAGAGAGTGTCGGTGTTGGGGTTGGTGAGGGTTCTACAGATGCTGATGGGGTAGCCACAACTGTGTTATCACCAGTTGTGGTAGCTTCCTGGGCTAAAACAGTTAGGGGAACTGTTATTTGGTAAAAGATAAGCAAAAATACTGATATAAAAGATAAAATTTTATTTAATAATTTCACAAGCCTTGACTAAAAATACTACAAAAGAGCTCACAAAGCAATAGTTTTCTCTTCGGGTATTTTTCGTAGTATAATTAGCTGTTACCCTTTTGCGAAGCAAAATGGGCAAGGTTCTCATGAAATGAGGTTCTTATGGCAAAATTCCAAATTTCTTCAGACTTTAAACCTACTGGAGATCAGCCGCAGGCTATTGAGAAGTTGGTGGATGGACTTAATTCTGGTCAGCAACATCAGGTACTTCTGGGTGTAACAGGTTCTGGAAAAACTTTCACCATGGCCAATGTGATTCAGAAAGTGCAACGCCCAACTCTGGTTATTTCCCACAATAAGACTTTGGCAGGACAGCTGGCCCAAGAATTTAGATCTTTATTTCCCAAAAATGCTGTTGAGTATTTTGTTTCCTATTATGATTATTACCAGCCGGAAGCATATGTGCCCCAATCTGATACCTATATTGAAAAAGATGCCTCTATAAATGAAGAAATAGAAAAGCTAAGGCTTTCCACCACCACTTCTTTAATGACCCGCAAAGATGTGATAGTAGTGGCTTCAGTTTCCTGTATTTATAACTTGGGATCCCCGGTTGAATATGGGGGAGCAATTTTAGAGCTTAAAGAGGGAGTAAGATTGGGATTCCAATCTATTTTAAAAATGCTCCAGAAAATGTTTTATAGCAGAAATGATACAGATTTTAAAAGATCAACATACAGGGTAAAGGGGGATACTTTGGATATTTATCCCGGATATTCAGAATCTGCCATCAGAGTTAATTTTTTAGGAGATAAAATAGAAAAAATCTCTCACTTAAATCCTTTAACAGGTGCAGTTACTCCAACACCACAGACTCTAGTCCTATATCCAGCCAAACACTATATAACTCCGGAGGCTAGATTATTGCCTGCTATAAAGGAGATTGAGCTGGATCTAGAGATTAGATTAGCAGAGCTGAAGAAACAGGGAAAGTTGCTGGAAGCACAAAGGTTGGAGCAAAGAACACATTACGATCTGGAGATGATTAAACAATTTGGATTTTGTAACGGCATAGAAAATTACTCCAGGTATTTTGAAGGCAGAGCTCCTGGATCTCCACCATATACTTTAATGGAATACTTTCCGAAAGATAATTTAGTGATTGTGGATGAATCACACATTACTTTGCCGCAAATCAGAGGGATGTATAACGGGGACAGGTCCCGCAAAGAAACCCTAATTGAGTTTGGATTCAGACTGCCCTCTGCTTTGGATAATAGGCCGCTGAAGTATGATGAATTTAGTCGAAAGATTAATCAAGCCATTTATGTTTCTGCCACCCCTGATGAATATGAGTTAAGTTTAGCTGGAAAAGATAATGTAGCAGAACAATTAGTCAGGCCTACAGGAATAGTGGATCCAACAGGGTCTGTCAGGCCTACCAAGGGTCAATTTGAGGATATAATTAAGGAAGTGGAAGGTATAGTAGCCAAGCATGAACGGGTCCTGATTACCACGCTGACTAAACGTATGGCAGAGGATTTAAGCGACTATTTAAAAGAGAAAAATATTAAGGTTAATTATCTACACTCAGATATTAAAACCTTGGAAAGAGGAGATATTTTAAATTCACTGCGGCTGGGAGAATATGATGTCATTGTGGGAATTAATCTGCTCAGGGAAGGGTTAGACTTACCTGAGGTAACTTTGGTCGTAATTTTAGATGCGGACAAAGAAGGATTTTTGCGCTCCAGAACCTCGCTGGTGCAAACCATGGGCCGGGCTGCCAGAAATATCGGCGGAGAGGTAATTATGTATGCGGATACTGTGACTAAGTCCATGAAAGCAGCCATAGATGAGGTAGATAGAAGAAGGGAGTATCAGCTTAAATATAATAAAAAGCATAGTATTATCCCCAAAAGTATTGAAAAAGCTTTGCGGGAGAGGTTGATTGAACAAGTGGAGGAGCTGCAAGAAGAGTTAGGTAAAAAAGAATTAACTGTTGATGATATCCCACCAAAAGAGAGGCAGAAAATGATTAAGAATCTGGAATCTCAAATGAAACAAGCAGCCCAACTTTTAGACTTTGAAACCGCAGCCAAATTAAGAGATCAGATTAAGGAATTATCCATCTAACCCCTTTAAAAATCTTGTCAGATGGTTTACAATATTGCGGTATTTTTCGGGTAAATTATGGTAGATAAAATTATTATTAAAGGTGCCCGTGAGCATAATCTCAAAAATATTGATCTGGAAATTCCCAAAAACAAATTGGTGGTTCTAACAGGTATTTCCGGTTCAGGAAAATCTTCATTAGCTTTTGATACCCTTTATGCAGAAGGCCAGCGGAGATATGTAGAATCACTATCTAGCTATGCCAGACAATTTTTAGGTGTAATGGATAAGCCGGATGTTGATTTAATTGAAGGTCTTTCTCCTGCCATCTCCATTGACCAAAAGGGAGTGTCACACAATCCCAGATCTACTGTTGGTACTACCACTGAAATTTATGATTATTTAAGACTTTTATTTGCCAGAGTTGGCCATCCTCACTGTCCTGTTTGCGGCAGGGAAGTTTCTAAGATGAGCGTGGAGCAAATGACGCAAGTCATCCTGAGCAAAGTCGAAGGATCTCACTTAAAAAGAGGTGTAAGAATCATGATTTTGGCTCCGGTTGTTAAAGATAGAAAAGGCGAGTACTCAACCCTTTTTGAAGATTTTAGGAAAAAAGGGTTTTCTAAAGTCAGGGTTGATGGACAAGTTCGCGATTTAACAGATGATTTAATTTTGATAAAAACAAATAAGCACACGATTGATTTAGTGGTAGATAGACTGGTATTGGACACAAAAAGTATACAAGAACAAAATTTAACCTCAAGATTGTCACAAAGCATTGAGACAGCGCTAAAATCAAGTGAAGGATCTGTAATTGCATCTGAAGTTTTGGACTCTTCTTTAGAATTTCCGGCTAATCCTAAGAAAATGGAAGATCATTTATTTTCTGAGCGGTTTGCCTGTCCGGTTGATAATATTGCGTTGTCTGAGATTGAACCCAGGCTATTATCTTTTAATTCACCTCATGGAGCTTGTCCAACGTGCAGCGGTTTAGGCTCACTTCTGGAAATAGATGAAACTATGGTGCTAAACCCGATTCTTTCTATAGATGAAGGGGGGATTTTGCCGTGGAGTAAGCTTGCTACATCTGATACATGGTTTACCCGTTTAATAGAAGCTGTTGGAAAAGAAAATGGCTTTGATATGGGTACCCGCTTAGGTCAGTTGTCTCCTGAAGCCAAAAATATTCTGTTGAACGGAGCAGGAGAAGATGAGTTTAAGGTGGAAGGTAGAAACAGGCAGGGTAGATGGACTCATTTTTATTCTACATTTCAGGGATTAGTGGCTAATTTGAAAGAAAGATATGAAACCTCTGAATCTGATTTTGTCAAAGCTGAGATTGAAAAATATATGTTTAAGGAAATTTGTCCTAAATGCAAAGGAGCGCGTCTTAAAGATGAAGCTTTATCAATTACTATCATGGGTTCAAATATTGCAGAAGTTACTTCCCAATCGATTATCCAAGCACTGGAGTGGATAAATGGGCTTAAATTGTCTGATAGAGAAAACCAGATTGCTACGCCAATTTTGAAGGAGATTAAAGCCAGACTTAAGTTTCTAATAGATGTAGGCCTGGATTATCTAACATTGGACCGGGCTGCTATGACATTAGCCGGAGGGGAATCCCAAAGGATCAGACTGGCTTCCCAAATTGGATCAGGATTATCAGGGGTGTTATATGTTTTGGATGAGCCGTCAATTGGGCTTCACCAAAGGGATAATTCCAGGTTGATTGAAACCTTGAAGAAACTGCGGGATTTGGGAAATACCGTAATTGTCAATGAACATGACGCAGAAACTATGAAGGCATCAGATTTGATGATAGAAATAGGCCCAGGAGCAGGAGAGCACGGGGGAGAAATTGTAGCTATGGGTACACCGGAGCAAATTAAAAAAGACCCTAAATCACTAACAGGACAATATTTATCCGGCAAAAAACAGGTGACTGTCAGTAGTCATCCTGAGCGAAGTCTCGCCAAAGGCGGACAAGTCGAAGGATCTCTCAAAATTATAGGGGCATCTGAGCATAATTTAAAAAATATAGATGTTAAATTTCCGCTGGGCAAATTCGTGGCTATAACAGGAGTTTCAGGTTCGGGAAAATCAACTTTAATCCATGATATTTTATATAAAGCATTGGCTCAGTATATTTATAAATCCAAAGAGCGTCCGGGAAAATTTAAAGATTTGGAAGGGGTAGAGTATGTGGATAAAGTGGTTTTGGTAGATCAATCACCGATTGGCAGGACTCCCCGCTCCAATCCTGCCACTTATACAGGGGCTTTTACTTTTATCAGAGATTTATTTGCCCAATCCCCGGAAGCTAAAATCAGAGGTTACGGCCCAGGCAGGTTTTCTTTTAATGTTAAAGGGGGAAGATGTGAGGTTTGTGAGGGAGAAGGACAACTGAAGATTGAAATGCAGTTTTTGCCGGATGTGTATGTGACTTGTGAATCATGCAATGGGGCCCGTTATAACCGGGAAGCTTTGGAGATTCATTTTAAGAATAAAAATATAGCTGAAGTTTTGGATATGACTGTTGAAGAAAGCTTAAAATTTTTTGAAAATATTCCCAATATTAAAAACAAACTGCAGGTGTTAAATGATGTTGGTTTGGGTTATATTCACTTAGGCCAGCCTGCACCAACCTTATCCGGAGGGGAAGCACAAAGGATAAAACTTTCATCCGAGTTATCAAAAAGACAAACAGGACAGACTGTTTTTATTTTAGATGAGCCAACCACTGGTTTGCATTTTGCAGATATAGAAAGATTACTTAATATACTTAGAAAACTGGTTAATTTTGGGAATACTGTTATTGTTATTGAGCATCAGCTTGACGTGATAAAAAACACAGATTGGATAATTGATCTGGGGCCAGAGGGAGGAAACCAGGGGGGTGAAATAATGGCTCAAGGGACTCCACAGCAGGTAGCAAAGGTAAGTAAGTCATACACAGGGCAATTTTTAAAAAAGATTATGGGTATTTCCTAATTTCAGATTCCTTTCAAGGATATTTATCCTTGCTTTTTGTATATCCACTATTCTTTTCTCATGTTTTAAATATGGTTCTAAAATTTTGAAGAGTAAAATAAGAGAGGATTTTTTAACTATAGTAAAACTCCAATGGTCGTTTCTATAAGTATGCCCCCTAGAGGTTATATAACCCTTCTTTACTAAAATTCTTGGTGGATTACAAGGTATCCCGATATAATTTAATCGCTTATATATAAATTTTAAAATATTCTTATCATAAGAAGCTAAGGTAAATCTTGCTAGGTTATTGAATACTCCAATGGATCCTTCTGCGTCTGTATATCCAGCAATAAAGGATAAAATGTTCTTATCGTTTTCTAAAATCCATGTAGGGATATTATCCTTTTTCGGTAGGAGAAAATTAAAGGTTCTATTTAAACGTACCATGAAGACTTTATTTTTATCTTTTCTAGCTTTACTAACCCATACATGCCCATATTTTTTAAATAGATTTTTAAATAATTGAATCTGTACTCTTTTTGTTGAAGTACAATATACAAGGATCAAATTCCTCGAGGGAGATAATTTTGCGCTTAAATCTCCCGTCCTAAATCCAATTAAGTATGATTTTTCTAATAAATTTCCTGAAAAGTCATACTTAGGATACTGTATTTGTGTTTGTGATACATTCCTAGTTGGGATTCTGTAAACTTTCATCAAATGTAGAATATATCCTCTGCTTTTCCCAAGTTTTTCCGAAATTTGTTTTTGAGTTAAATGAGATTCAATGTAGAGTTTTTCAAGGACCCCTATTGGTATTTTCTTTTTAGATAAAGCAAGCTGGATTGCTCTCTTTTTTGATCGAAATGGAATTTTATGTCTGATGAGCTCTCTTTTAACTGTATGCCTGTCAAGATTTAACTTCCTGGCAATTTCAGAAACTGAAAGTTTTTTACCTAAATACAGTTTCTCCAGAGAAGTTTTTTTGAGTTTAATTATCTTTTTGCTCATTGCTATTCTTGAGGCGTAGTCTTGTTTACGTGCGGGAATATTAAATATAATCATCTTTTTATGAATAGTTGATATGTGGCATTTTAAGCGTATGGAGATTTCCCTTTTCGAAAGAAGTTTTTTAGTATAGAGATGCTGCAGGGTACCTGAATTTATATCATCCCTCGGCATTAATTAAACATAACAACTAAATTAGGATATGTCAATAAATATGTTGATTGGGTAATAGATTTAGGCCCGGAAGGTGGGGATGGTGGAGGTAAAATCGTAGCAGAAGGATCTCCAGAAACTATATCCAAAATCAAATCCTCCTACATCGGACAATACTTAGCTAAGATATTATCGAACAAAAAGGATTGACAGGTGTGCTAAAATATATCGTATAAATAAACTGCCCCCAGTAACAACATGACTTTAGAATTTAAGGAATCTAAAATAACTGACGGGAGGGTGACAGATATAACGGAAGAGGAGGAGCCGGTTATGCATATCGAGGTTGACACGAGTTCTAGGTCACCTCACGATTTTGGTATAACTTGGCTATAACAGAACTACCGCAAGAAGAAGCATTGCAGGCAATCTTAGACTCCTGTAAGGCATTATCTACTAGATATAGTCCAGAAAAGCCAGTTGAAGTTATTTACGATAATACTGAGGCGGGAGGATTAAACCAAACAAAACTCCCAGATAGGTTTGGGTGGCTAATATTAGAGGGTCCGCTAACATATTATTTATCGGGAGGGGATAGCAGAAGAGATATTGGTGTAATAGGAGACAATGAAGCAACCGATGAAATTTTGGAACTTTTTAAAAAAACATCAGCAACCAAGTTGTCATCAGTAGAATTGGGCGATTGTCAACTAAGACTACGACGGGAGCTTATTGAATTTCCCTCTTTTGGTGTAGTAGTTTAGCCTGCAACCCCCGAGGTTGACGCACAAACTTTTAGTGCTTAATGTTCATCTGCGTCAATTGTTCTATGCTTTAGCATTTCCAAAGTTGTGCCATAATCTATCTGAGCTTCCACAAACTCTTGGTATTTTTTGGGAGAAGAGAATAAGTTAAGGACTTCTTGCGGTGAACAATAAATTGTCTGGCTGGTTATATATTCCAAATAAGATGACCATTGATAGGTATTTAAATCTTTTACTAATCCGGAAACAATAGGATTTAGGTGAATATATCTGGATGTATGAAGTAATTGTTCCTCTGTTTCAATATGTACAGCTTTAAAAGTACCCTGAAGTAATGCTCCGACCCTTTTATATTTTGTATTAAAGTATTTGGTGTAACTATTGGCAAGTTGGCTTATAAAGTTAGATATTCCATTGTCTTTTAGCTGTCTTATCAGAAAGTGAAAATGATTAGGCATTAAACAGTAACAAATTATCTCCACTATTTTCTTAGCAGGATCAGGTTTAAATGAATTTAAATCAGACTTGGAGAATTTAGAAAAGCTTGGTTTCGGTCCTAAGAACTGGTAATAATAGAGCGTTTTTTGAAATCTTTTGTAATCTCTTGGTTGAGTAAAAATATCACGTTTTTCAACGCCCCTATTATAAACATGATAAAACTCAGCATTAACAAAAGGAATTAATCTACGTGGCATTATCTATTAGTTTACGATGCAACCCCCGAGGTTACAAGCTAGAGTTTTGATTGGCTAAGTTTAGCCCCTTTTGTTACAATACTTAGAATGTTTAAGAAGCTTTTTATAGTCTTTTTATTTCTGTTTTTAGTTCCAGGTTTCAAATTCCCTGTTTACGCTGCGGAGGAATTTGGGACTTCATATGATGTAATTTATGACGTGGGTGAGGATGGAATTACTACTGTTACAGAAAAGGTAGTTTTAAAGAATTTAACCAGCCAATATTATGCCTCCCAGTTTAAATTAATAATCGGAGCCACCCAAATTTCAGATATTAAAGCTTCAGATGACGGGGGAATCATGCAAACAAGCTCTCAAATAAAAGATAATTCTACAGAAATTTCTGTAAAATTTAACCAGCAGGTTGCCGGAATAAATAAATCCCTGCCCTGGACTTTAAGTTTTAAATCCAAAGATTTTGCGGAAAAAGTTGGCAAAGTCTGGGAACTGAGGGCTCCAAAAGTTTCCTCCGGTACAAACCTGGAAAATTATAATTTAACCATATCCTTGCCTCAAAGTTTTGGTGATCTTTCTTTAATTTCTCCCACTCCAAAAACTCAAAGCCTCTCCAATGGAAAATTATTTTTAACTTTTTCTAAAGATCAACTTATCAGTTCAGGAGTTTCTGCAAATTTTGGAAATACCCAACTGTTTGACTTTGATTTATCCTATCATCTGGCAAATAACAATCTTGTGCCTATTGTAACGAGTATTGCCCTGCCTCCTGACAGTGCTTATCAGGATGTGATATTTCAAAGAATAGAACCGAAACCTATTAACGTAACTATTGATCCGGATGGAAATTATTTAGCCTGGTATAGATTATCCAGAGGGCAAAGACTGGATGTTTCTGTGATTGGAGGAGCAAAACTTTATACCAACTCCAAAGTTAAAAATCCAACTTTGGATGATAATCTAAAAAGGATTTATATCAAGTCAGATAAATATTGGGAAAAAGATAATCCGGTTATAACTGCTAAACTGGCAGAAATTTTAGGATCTCCGCCAGCTGGCGGACTAACCCCGGATGAAAAAGTGATACTTATCTACAGATATGTGGTAAATAGTCTAAAGTATGACCCCAAAAGATTAACTGAGGATATTGATAGGCTTGGTGCTGTAACTGCTTTAAATAACCCCACTAACGCTGTATGTATGGAATTTACGGATTTATTTATAGCTCTCTCAAGAGCTGCCGGAATTCCTGCACGGGAGCTGGATGGATATGCTTATTCTTCAAATACAATTTTGCGTCCTTTGTCTTTGGGAAAAGATATACTTCATGCCTGGCCTGAGTATTGGAGTGATCAAAGGGGTTGGGTAATGGTAGATCCAACATGGGAAAACACTACCGGTGGGGTAGACTACTTTTTCAAGCTGGATTTAAACCATTTTGTTTTTGCAATTAAAGGCTCATCTTCTTCTCAGCCTGCTCCTGCAGGATCATACAAACGTTTAGGTCAAAATAATAATGATGTTAAGGTAACTTTGTCTGATAATGATTTTTTGGGAAAACCCCAACTGGATGTAATAATTGATACTCCAAGTCCTATCCTGGCCGGATTTCCCGGGAAAATTAAAGTTAAAGTAACAAATTTGGGTAACGCTGTTTTTCCTTCATCAAGCTTTGGAGTCACTGCCGGTAAATTAACTATATTAAATAGGGATCAAAATCTGGGTAATATACCAGCATTTGGAACAGCTGAATTTGATATAAATTTCAGGGCGAAATCTATATTCGATTCGTTTAATGATCAAATTATAGTTTTAATAGGACCTCTGAAATTTAGTAAGGATATTAAAGTAGATTCTATTCTAACTTTAAATTACTTACCGTTTGTACTGATGGGGATAGTTGTTATGATGGTTATAATATACCTGGCTGTACTTTTGCAACATGTATACAAGATAAAAAAGCCCAAGAAAAAGAAGAAATGATTCCTAAGCTTTTTGACCGTTCCAAGATCACTCACAAACCCGGTGTTTATATTTACAAAAATTTCAAAGGGGAAATTTTATATGTAGGAAAGGCAATAGATCTATATTCCAGAGTTTCTTCTTATTTTAGCGGAGATCAAACCTCCAAAACTGCCGCATTAGTTGAAAAAATAACTTCGGTAGAAACAATAATTGTTGAATCAGAACTGGAAGCGTTAATTTTGGAGGCAAATTTAATAAAAAAATACCTACCTCCTTTTAATGTCCGCTTAATGGATGATAAAGATTATTTATATACTGGTATTACAAAAGAAAAATTTCCAAAAGTTATTACTTTAAGAAAGCATGATTTAGCGAAAGTTAAAAAATTCTTTGGTCCGTTTCCATCTTCAAGAACGCTTAGGGATACTTTAAAACAACTCCGCCGTGTCTTTCCCTGGTGTTCAGCTTCACAAGGACCAGCCTTGCGTGCGTGTTTTTATTATCATCTGGGTCTTTGTCCGGGAGCTTGTGTTGGAATAATCTCAAAACAGGATTACAACAAAATTATAAACAGATTTTCTAAATTTTTAGAGGGTAAAAAAGATGAGCTAGTTAAAGAGTTGATTGTAGAGATGAAAGATCTGTCGCAAGATCAAAAGTTTGAAGAGGCAGGCAAAATCAAAAAAATGCTGGATGGAATCGCTTATGTAACACAAACAAACAGGACCCGGCTTTATTTAGAAAATCCTAATTTTTTAGAGGATGAAAGACGTCTTACTCTGGAGCAGCTGCAAAAAGATTTAAATTTATCAAAATTGCCTGAAAGAATAGAAGGATATGATATATCTAATATTTCCGGCAAAGATGCAGTTGGGTCTATGGTTGTTCTAACCAGTGCTGAAATAGATAAATCTCAATATCGAAAATTTAAAATAAGTATTAGTGGCACGCCTAATGATGTTGGTATGCACAAAGAGATGATGAGGCGCCGTTTAAAGCACCCGGAATGGCCATTTCCTGATCTTATAATAGTAGATGGCGGCAGAGGACAAGCAAGGGGTGTGAGCTTGGAATTTGGAGCTTGGAACTTGGAAATTCCAATATATGGCTTAGCAAAAAGGGCAGAATGGTTGTATCCCCCGCAAGGGGAGGTGATAAAGCTATCCAGGGAAAGTTTGTCACTTAAGCTGCTGCAAAAACTCAGAGATGAATCCCACAGATTTGCAATTTCCTATCATAGAAAACTTCGTGATACTATTAGAGTATGAAAACACTTCTAAGATATTTTTTAATTAATCTGGTGTCTCTTTATACTGCTACCGGATTAATTCCCGGCTTAACTTACACTGGTGGACTTAAAAGCTTGGCCTTGGGGGCAGCTGCTTTTATGCTGATTAATTTTATTATGGTGCCGCTTCTTAAGATTTTATTTTTGCCGCTAAATTTATTAACCGTTGGACTTTTTTCCTGTTTAATTAATGTGTTAGCCCTTTATGCACTGACTACTGTTGTGTCTGATTTTCGACTGCTTCCTTATTTTTTTCCCGGATTAACTTTAGGTGGATTTAATATTCCGGCTATGGAGATGACCCCTTTTTTAGTTGCCATAGCTGCCTCTTTAGTAATTGGAGTTATCACTCATTTCCTGCAGTGGTTAGTTCATTGAGCATGGTATAATGTTGTCTTCATGAAACCGGTTATATTACTTATTCAAATAATTCTTGGGGTTTTACTTATTCTGGTAATTATTATCCAGCAAAAAGGCTCGGGTTTAGGTTCTGCTTTTGGGGCTGACTTGGGATTTTATCGGACCAAAAGAGGAGCTGAGAAACTTCTTTTTTATGCCACGATTGTTTTATCAGTTGTCTTTATCTTATCTTCTTTAATAGGCTTGGCATTTTAGCATGAAAATTTTTTTTCTTGTATGTTTAGAACTTATAAAAAGGCAAAAGCTTTATTTTTTTGCAGGAGCAGTAATAGTTTTTGCCTTGATATTTGCCCAGTTAAAATTTAATCTGTTTTACTCTAGTAATTCCATCAGAATTGGTTTGGTCGGTACATATCAGGAGCATGATTTACCACAGGAAGTAACAAAACTTTTATCTAATTCTTTAATTTTGTCTGATAAAAACAGTAGGGTAAAACCAAACCTGGTTGAAGGTTGGGAGACAAATAATAATGCAACAGAGTTTAAATTTAAGCTGAAAGATAATTTAACTTGGATAGATGGCTCCAAAATTATATCTTCTGATCTGGAATTTCCAATCCCCGATGTCGAAGTTTTTTATCCGGATAGTCAAACTGTCCAGTTTAAACTTAAAGACTCATATTCTCCTTTCCCTTCTCTTTTAATAAAACCTATCCTTAAAAAGGGAACATTGCTTGGAATAGGGCCTTACATAATAGATAAAATAGAAAAATCCAGAATTTTTATCACCAAAATTACGTTAAAGCCAATTGACAAAAGTCTGCCTGTTATATATGTTCGATTTTACCCGAATGAAAGAGTAGCTCAAACAGGTTTTGCTTTGGGAGAGGTGGAAGCACTTTTGGGAATCAATAAATCTAGCGCATATAATGATAACCCAAAAATAGCATTTAAGCAGACGATAGATTATACAAAAATAGTCACAGTTTTGTTTTCCATGAGTGATTCACTTGTTGGAGGTAAAAACAGATCACTTCGTCAGGCGCTTTCGTTTATTGCTCCGCAAATTAAAAATGAAGAGGTGGCTGACAGTCCTTACCCTGCTTTTTCCTGGGGCTTTGATAGCACGGCTAAAAAATATTTAAATAATCAGGATGAAGCCAAAGCAGCACTTGAGCGAGCTAAAGCTCAAATGCCGGAGGATAAACTGCATGCTGAAATTCTTTTGACCTCCACACCTAATTTGGAAGATGTTGGGAGAGAAATTGTGACTGCCTGGAGGGGTTTGGGCTTTGATGCCAAATTAAGAGTTGAGTCAGGAATTCCACAAAACTTTCAGTCACTTTTAATTACCCAAAGTATACCCATTGATCCGGATCAATATTCCCTTTGGCATGCAACAGCAACCAAAACAAATATAGCCAAAGTGGATGTTAAAAGAATTGATAAGGATTTGGAGGATGGCAGAAAAATTATTAACGAAGATGATAGGAAGTTAAAATATTTTGATTTTCAAAAAGCTCTGCTTGAAGAAGCCCCGGCCATTTTTCTTTATTTTCCAAAATATAATATAGTTTATTTAAAAAAGAGTGAGAAACTTCTGGATAAAATATTAGGTTTGTGATACGATTAATTTGTTCTTTCGGGGTTTTGTGTGAGTCAAAATCGGCAGTATACTCTGCGAGTCTAAATGACACGATCAGGTTTGAATCCTGAAGCGACCGTACAGTCGGGATGAAAGGAAGAATATGAGAAATTTAAAAAACTTTGGGCCTTTATTTATAATAATTGCAGCACTTTTATGGAGTGTTGACGCACTTCTAAGAAGAAGCCTTTATGTTCTTCCACCTGCAACTATAGTTTTCTATGAACACTTAATTGGTTTTGCGATTCTTTTATTCTTTATTCCCAAGTGGTTTCCTGATTTGAAGAAAATGACCAGGAAGGAATGGATTGCCATCGGGCTTGTTTCTCTTTTCTCAGGGGCCTTAGGGACTATTTTTTATACAGCTGCTTTGGGAAAAATAAACTATATCCAGTTTTCAGTGATTGTTTTACTTCAGCAACTTCAGCCAATTTGGGCAATCTCAGCAGCAGCAATTTTACTCAAAGAAAAAATAACTAAAAAGTTTATTCTCTGGGCAGGAGTGGCTCTAGTGGCAGCATACTTTGTGAATTTTAAGGACATGACAGTCAATTTGCAAACCGGTTCAGGCACAGCCATTGCCGGGCTTTTTGCTGTTCTGGCTGGAATGCTTTGGGGATCATCAACAGCCATTTCTAAATATGTTCTAAATAAGGTTCATTTTTTAACAGCCACGGCCTTAAGGTTTGCTATAGCTCCAATTTTTGCCTTGGGCTTTGTTTTATCCATGAATCAGGGAGCATCTTTAACCCAAGTAACCATTCCTCAACTGCAGGCTCTTTTGCTAATAGCTTTTTCAACAGGCATGCTGGCTTTGGCAATTTATTACTATGGTTTAAAAAGAACTCCTGCCAGGGTTACTACCATTTGTGAGCTGGTCTGGCCGGCCTCTGCTGTGTTTATAGATTATGTATATTTCCACCAGACTTACTCAAATACCCAGATTTTAGGAATAGTAGTCCTGCTTTTTGCAATTTACCAAATTGCCTGGAAAAACAGGTAATTTTGATTCAATTTGAATTAGTTAATATATCTTGTAAACTTATCTTAATTTCACTATTATCATATTATGACTGATGGAGATGTTAAAAAAATACGCGGAGTAGTTAAGGAAGAAATAAGCTTGGCGTTAGAACCTATTGGTGATAGGTTGGGTAAGGTGGAGGCTAAGGTTGGAAAGGTAGAAAAAAAGCTGAATACACTCTGGGAGCAAGTAGAAAAGGTTACTTTTGGTTTGAATGATGTGCAAGAAACCCTAGATGCACATACAATTGTTTTAAAAAGAATTGAAACTAAGGGTGATAATAACTCCGACGATATTCATAAATTGAATAAAAGGGTTATTACGCTTGAAAATACTGCTGGAATTGTTTCTCCTACGGAATTAACCATTTAAATCAATTTTTCTGATGCGGATATTTTTGGGGTTGACTTCAACCAGTTCTGTTTCATCAATATATTCAATGGCCTGCTCCAGACTCATTTCTTTAGGAGTATTAAAATGCTCGGATGTGCCCTCACCTGAAGATCTATGATTTGTTTGTTGTTTTTCTTTGCAAACATTGATCCTGATATCATCCCCGCGTGAGTTTTGCCCAACTACCTGTCCTTTATAAACCTCAGTCCCAGGCCCAACAAACAGATTGCCTCTGTCTTGAGCTCCAATTAGAGCAAATAACTTAGTTATTCCTGCCTCGTGTGCCACCAAAGACCCGTTATTTCTTTTAAAACTTCCACCCGGATCAACTCTGTATTCAAAAAAAGATGAGCTGATAATTCCTAAGCCTTTGGTATCTGTCACAAACTGGCTTCTGTATCCAAAAAACTCCTTGGTAGCCACAATAAATTCCATATACGAAGTTGCATTTTCTGTATTCATATCCAAAAGTTCCCCGTGCCTTAAACCCATTTTTTGCATGACTGATCCGGAAAAATCCTGTGGAACTTCTATCACTACTTTTTCATATGGAGTCATAACTTTTCCATCTAAGCGTTTTTCTATAACCTGTGGTTTGCCAACATGAAACTCATAGCCTTCTCTTCTCATCCGCTCAATTAAAATAGCCAAATGCAACTCACCCCTGCCTGAAACAATCCATTCTGCTCCCAGAGATTCTACTTTAAGCGCTACATCAGATTCCTGGGCCTTAAGTAATCTTTCCTGAATTTGTCTGGCAGTTTTAAATTCTCCCTCCCTGCCTGCTAAAGGTGAGGAATTAACTCCAAACCTCATCCTGATGGTTGACTGCTCAATATCCAAAAGAGGAAGGGCAATGGGGTTTGTGGGATCTGCCAGAGTTTCACCAATTGTGATATCCGGAATACCGGAAACTGCAATAATATCTCCGGCATGAGCTTCTTTAATATCAATTCTTTCCAGCCCTTCAAATCCCAGAAGGGAAGTTAGTTTGAATTTTTTAATAGTGCCTTCTCTGGTAATATGAGCCACGTCCTGACCTGCTTTAACAACACCTGCATAAACTCTGCCTGTGGCTATCCGGCCTTTAAAATTATCATAGGCTGTATTGGTAATTAAAATCTGCAAGGGTTTTGAATCTTCTGCCTTTGGTGCTGGAATGTATTTTAAAATAGCATCAAAAACCGGAAAAATATCAGTCATTTTAGATAAATCAGGCGCAAAGCCTGCTTTTCCAAGTTTTCCTGATGCATAAATAGTAGGGAAATAGGCGGTTTCTTCATCTGCTCCCAGTTCCAAAAATAAATCAAAAGTTTTATTAATTACGTATTCAATCCTGGCATCAGGCTTATCTATTTTGTTAATTACTACTATCACTTTATGTCCCAGTTCCAAAGCCTTTTTTAAGACAAACCTGGTTTGGGGCATGGGGCCTTCTTTAGCATCAATTAAAAGCAGCACCCCATCTGCCATTTTCAAAACCCGCTCCACCTCTCCTCCAAAATCTGCATGTCCGGGAGTGTCAATAATATTAATTTTGGTATCATGATAATTAACTGAGGCATTTTTAGAAAAAATAGTAATGCCTCTTTCCCGCTCCAGGTCATTTGAATCCATAATTAAATCTCCCTTTTCCTGGGCTGCTTTGGAGATTTTAGTCTGGGATTGGCGAAGCAGCGCATCTACCAGAGTGGTTTTGCCGTGGTCAACATGGGCTATAATTGCTACATTCCGTATGCTGTTCATAACAGTATATTATACCATTTTGAGCTCAAGATAACAACTAAAAGTAGAGATTTAAAGTGTAAATTGCTAGAATATAGAACGCGGGCTGGTAGCTCAGCGGTAGAGCAAAGGACTCTTAATCCTTAGGTCCAGGGTTCGAATCCCTGCCAGCTCACCCAATAATATTTATGTTCTTAGAGGCTTTTAGCCTCAAGAAATTGTGGATATCTGTCCAAAATTAGACCCATAAGTGAAAACCCCATTAGGATTCGAACTCATGATTGGATTGTTGTATCAATCTTCTTTATTTTCTAAATTTAGGTCCTCAATATCCTTATCCCAATCTCCTCCATAAAAATGTTGCATCAACCCACAACATAATTCATAAACAAACACTTGTATTTTCTTCAAGTCTTCGTCGGATAAGTTAGGGTAATATTTTCTAATTACATCCAGAGGTAACATATAAAATCATTCACCCACTTTCTATAACCCATTGAATTTTAGTTACTCTTTATAATTCAACCTATTGAAGACTTTAAAAATTTGCTATACTGAATCCAGTATGGAAAATGGTATCGAAGAAAATAATAATCAACAAACAGCTTCTCCTCAAAATTCAGTCCCACAGAATAATAAGCCAATCAGTCAAAAAGGCAACTTTTTATTAATTCTAGGTATTGTAATTGTTCTGCTAATAATTGTTATAGGTTTATACAAAATGCAGAATAATTCTGTAAAAGTAGTTAAAACAAATCATCTAACCAACCAGCAACAAAATAATTTAACGCCTCCCAATGTGATCAGTAAAGATTTATTTGCTGGATTAAAGCGACCAAAAATTGAACAACAAGGCCAGAAGTTAATTTTTACTGATGGTGGACTTTACGGTTATCAAATGGATTTTACTAGTATTCCAGAAGCAACCATCACAAATGCAGATGGGCCAGGTTATCCTTTTCCTGCATTTGAATTTGATATGTATAAGCTAAAACCCCCTCAAAATAAAAGTATGGGTGGAAGTGTAGCCAGATTTACGTTTTCTGTTCCAGTGGACAATCCTGGTAATTTAACTCTGGAAGATTTTGCAAAACAGAAGTTTGAATATAAGGAAGGAAGAACAGAAGGAGGTTATGGAGGACCAAGTGTTACAAGTAAAATTACCCCAATAGACCTTATAAATAAGAAAGGTATAACTTGGGACACACAGCAGGA
This sequence comes from uncultured Gammaproteobacteria bacterium, assembly GCA_964362195.1. GTDB lineage: Bacteria > Patescibacteriota > Microgenomatia > Daviesbacterales > UBA10151 > CAYICZ01. The sequence continues at coordinate 21,634 of CAYICZ010000016.1, forward strand.
AAGTAAAGTTTTCTTTTCAAAGCATTATCTAATTGAACAAAACGGTAAGTTAATTTACTCTACTATGTACAGTTGGACAGAAGCTGATTTCCAAAGAGCATTAGTGCAATACAAAAAAGTGGTTTCATCACTTGAAATATCAAAGACTTTACCTTCTATGGATAAAGATGTTTTTTATTTGTGGACAAAACAAAAACCTAATGATGTTTTGGCGCAATATCCACCTTATGGTGATATAGGTGAGTCAGTACCAGTAATAGGTTCTGGATGGCAGCCAAATACAGAATTAGAGGTTAAAATTACGGAAGCATCTAATGATGCCTTTAATACAGTAGATAGCAAATTAAAGACAGATGATAAAGGTCGCTTTGATGGACAGTTTGCAATACCTGAAAGATTCGCTAATTCTGATGTACCATTCCTACGAGTACAGATTTCAAATCCTAAGAATCAAGGCAATAGCCAATATATTCAGAAAGCAGAAGTTATATTTTACTTCTTAGACAACAAACACTGATTACAAGTAACTATACATACTTATACAGCTTTTAGGCCAAATTGATAGGCAAATTCGGAGTTTAGACCGTTAGATAGGAATAACTCAAAGAATTCCCGCAGTCTGTGTAAGGTACTAGCGGGCTCACCAAATGATATTTGTGTTTTTAGAGGCTTTTAGCCTCAAAAAATTACGGATTACTTCTCAAAAATAGTCCTATAACTCAGAACCCTGTTGGGATTCGAACTCATGATTGGATTGTTATATCAATCTTATTTCTTTTTTAAATCCGGATCATCAATATCCTTTTCCCAATCATTCCCATAAAAATACTGCATCAACCCACAACATAATTCATAAACAAAGACCTGTATTTTTCTTAATTCTTCATCAGATAAATCCGGATAATATTTTCTAATTACATCTAAAGGTAACATTTATCATTATCACCTCCTCGATTAAAATTAATATAATTTAGTGAAGTATTTAAACTTAATTT
>CAYICZ010000017.1:0-21304 GCA_964362195.1 uncultured Gammaproteobacteria bacterium
GCTCCTCCCCGAAGATATATTTATGTGGAAATATTTTTTTAATTTATTAAGTTTTTTAAGAAGACTCTGAGAAATTTTCTTGGTTTTGACAGTCAATACACGATCCTTTTCTAAAATTTCTGTACCTTTCTCAACCATTACTCCATCTGCATCAAAAGAAATTAATTTGATATTAGAAAGACTTGTGGGGTTTAATACGGATATAGGTTTCATTACCCTTCATTATAACGCAAACTCATTACAATTATGTTGTAATGTAATCATAAGCATTATAATTAAGAAGTAATTCCGTCAGAAAGTGAAGCACAAAATGCATGGTTATGGTACACAAATCGGAATGCCAATTACACCGTCCCATATTTAGACTTTATTTTTAGTTTCATAACTCCTAAGCCTAGGTACGAGAGAATAATTACTGAGAGGGATAAGTTGGGAAGAATCTTACATTCAAAACCGCCAAGAGGTGTTACAATGTAGGCAACATATTGTAATGATTAAGATAACAAATACTGAAAGGGAAAACTAATTTTTTAAAAAGGAAATAATATGTCGAATATTCAACTTACATGGTCGAAACTAATTCCTCTTACAAGCGAACAGATAGAAAAACTGGGCGATATAGGTGGTGTTTATAGGATTTCTAAAAAAGCAGATGATGGAAAATATTATGTTTTTTTTGTTGGTAGTTCCGATGCTTTAAAAGAAAAATTATTAATTCACTTGTCTAACAAAGAAACAAATTCTGGTCTTAAAGAATATTTACAACGAGGAGGAGATTTCAAATTTAGGTATGCAGTTATTAAAGAAAAAAGTATTCAAGAGGCTGTTGAAAAACAAATGTATAAACGTTATTTACCAGAATACAATCCTGAAGAGCCCAAAAGCGATTTAACTATAGAGGTAAACTTAAACTAATTAAATATGACTCTAATAATTGGCTTGAAGTCAAAAGATGGAATTATAATCACCTCGGATAGTAAAGCTAGTGCTGAAATAACTAGTAATGATACAGTGCAAAAAGTTTTTAAACTTAGTAACCATAGCGCAGTTGGTATAGCAGGAGATGGGGGTCTTGCGATGTATTTTCTAGATCAAATTAAAAATGGTTTAAATTATGGCACTGGTATTTTAGATTTAGCCGAACAGATGCGAATTAAAGGTAAGGAAAAATTTAATGATTTTTTTGAACATTTGACTCCAGATAAACGTCCGTCTTTATCACTTCTCCTAGCTGGGTATACCAATGAACATCCGCAAAAAGCAGAAATATACACATTAAATAGCAGGGATAATTTTGTACCAAGAAAAGCCGTTACTGGTTTCGAGTGTATAGGCATTCCGTATATAGCAGATTATTTATTAAACCGTCTTTATGAAGTAGATATAGCTGAAGCTTCTGCCGAAGAGATGGGTGTTCTGTGCATACAGGAAACGAGCTCGCAAGATTCCAGTGTTGGTGGTCCTACTAAAGTTTATACATTTTCAGCGACTAAAAATTTTCAAGAGCTTTCATCTGAAGAGGTAGACAAATTGAGAGAGAAAACTAAACAATTTCAATTAGCTCAAAAAAGTAAATTTTATCCTGAAGACCCTGATTCAGGATCTGCTAATCCTAATCCAACAGAAAAATGACAAAAACATTCCCACATCCGATGTGGGAAGCTAATGTGGACAGAATGTAGGATGGCAGGTTTACGAGAATGGCTTTAGTGATTTTATTATCAAAGGACAGCTTGATAATTTCCTAGACTCTTTGAGTTAATCAACCCAGAGTTTATTAATAGTCCAAAGGATGGATCCTACAACAGCTTTATAGAGTTCTGCATAAACGCCTGGATTATCTTTAAAGACGTCGGGCCACGCTAATTGATGGCCAGTAGTATTTCTCAAACCGTAAGCTACTGCAAAGCACAGATCATGATATGGAGTATTTTGAGATGTTAACTGATGCATTCTTTCCACTACTTCCTCAAAGGTTGCTTGGCGAGGGAATATACCAGTGTTTACTCCCAAAACTGAGTTATGAGCATCAATAGCTGGGCTTAAAGTAGTTGCTCTATCACCTGGTGGTTTTAACTTCAATAAGGACTCAAAAATTACACAACCCTTGAATAGATGTGTTAAGAATGGTTCAATTGATCCACCCTCAGAGCTCCTTATGTCTAATTGTTTCTGCCTAGATTGAAACTCAAGAATAAAGCTGTAGAGGCTAGTGACTATTGTTCTAAATGTACCATCCCTAAATAAGCCAGATTCCTTTATAAATTTTTGGACAAAAATATCTTTAGTCAAACTAACGCCAGCCTTACTTGAAAAGGAATTTATTTCATCCTCAACAAAATGCATGAGTTCAATGGCTGTTGCTAGAGCGACTTGGTTACCACCACCAGTTAGTAAAAGAAAATCTATACCAGGCGTTCCTCGGGAAGAATTAATGTCGAATGAGGGACCCAAAAGTCTTAAATCCTCACTAATTGCAGAGTCCAAATAAAATACGCCTTTTTCGTAATCCTCAATTTGAAAAGCAGTCCAACCTAAAAAATAATAAGGGGTACCTTTATGAATCTCTCTGAAATGATTAGCGTTGAAATCTTCTAAAGTACTTAATAGAATTTCATAAGCTTTTAATCTTTCATAAGGTCTATCTAAAGGAAAATCTATAATATTTCCAGGACCATACTTTTCAAATAATGCATCTCCTTGTCCTGCAGGAGTATTGATGAAATCTGGAAGCAGATCTGATACATCGATGGGTCTTCCATTTATAAGTATGTAGAGATCAGGAAAACTCAACCTAGGCATATTATGTAAACAGAATTATACTGCTATTTAGTATAAAATATAACCCATGGCAAAACTTCTTGGTCAAAGGCACTAGCAGATTATTTAAAAGATGAAACTCAAAGCTATGCTTCAATGGTAGAATGTATATATGAAAATTTATGCTTTTATTGATAGCCAAAACTTAAATCTAGGGACAAGTAAAGATATTACTAAACATGGTAAATTAATCTACAAAGGTTGGAGGCTGGATTTTAAAAAATTTAGAAAATATTTATCAGATAAATTTCGAGTAGATAAAGCATTTCTTTGCATAGGTTATATCAAACAAAACGAGGGGTTATATAAAAAGCTGAAAAATGATGGCTATGAGTTAATTTTTAAACCTACCGTAAAGGATCATCAAGGTAAATCCAAAGGTAATGTTGATGCAGAATTAGTTTTACACGCCTCGGCTGTAGAATTTTCTAAATATGATAAGGCAGTCGTCGTATCTGGGGATGGCGATTTTTATTGTCTACATGAGTATTTGGAAAAACACCATAAACTGCTTAGAATTATAATTCCTAACTCAAAGTCAGAATCATCACTTTTGAAAAAATTTCATAAGTATAAAACATTTATTGAGTTTGAAAAGAATAAACTGGAGAGATAAAGGTATCAAAATGGGAGGCGTTGCATATAACACGTAGTCATATGTTCGTTTCTCCCTAGTGATAAATGTATTTTAACATAAAAGGAAACATAAATCAATGTCATCTTTAAAATGTGGAATTATAGGCCTTCCAAATGTGGGGAAGTCAACATTATTTAATGCGCTTTTAAAAAAGCGGGTGGCACTCTCTGCCAATTATCCTTTTGCTACAGTTGAACCAAATGTGGGGGTGGTGGCTGTGACTGACGCGCGGCTAAATAAGCTTGCCGGGCTGGTGAAATTTGAAGAGAAGATGGATTCTATGCCTCCAATTGTGCCGGCTGTTGTTGAGTTTGTGGATATTGCGGGACTGGTTAAAGGAGCTTCCACTGGAGCAGGACTAGGAAACCAGTTCCTGTCCCATATCAGAGAAGTTGATGCCATTGTTCATGTTTTAAGAGATTTTTCTGATCCGGATGTTTTAAGAGCCGGAGGTTCTACAAATGCGGAAGAAGATAAGAAACTGGTGGAAACAGAATTGGAACTTGCAGATTTGGATCATATAGACAAATTGTCCACAAAACCAGTTCTTTATGTTTACAATGTGGGGGAGGAGGAATATGGACAAAAACTTCTCGATCGAGAACATAATGGGAATACACTAACTATTTGTGCCAAACTGGAGGAAGAGCTGGCTGATTTGGATGAGACAGAACGGATAGAATATCTCAAATCTGTGGGAATTGAGGAAACTGGTTTGGAAAGGCTGATTAAAAAAGCCTATCAATTACTTGGTTTAATCTCTTTTTTAACAGCCGGGAAAAAAGAAGTGAGGGCTTGGACTATTAAATCCGGCACAAAAGCTCCGCAAGCAGCCGGAGTAATCCACACTGATTTTGAGAAAAAATTCATCCGGGCAGAGGTTGTGGAATACAGCAAACTACTTGAGGCAGGTTCCCATGTAGCTGCTAAATCAAAAGGCTGGGTAAGAACAGAAGGGAAAGAATATGTTATGAGAGATGGAGATATAGTTGAATTTTTGATAGGGAGTTAATCTCTACTTGATTTTGTGAAAATTTGTATTAAACTAACAAAAAGATGAAAAACGAAAGAGATAGAAATTCACCACCTCCTTTATCAATAGAAGAGGAAACTCGAAGGAGGCTGGAGTGGATAGATAGGGTGAATAGCTTAACGAATGGGCATGATGGTTCAGATCAGCAACTGGTTATCGCTTACCAGATTTAGCAGAATTTTATCTAAGAGGTCTATCTTATGCATATAATGTCAGGGAGGCAGGAGGATCCATAATTATAGCAACTGAATCCAGAAAAAGAAAACCAAGGGAACTTTTAAAAGCATCTTTTGGTTCAAATGGAGAAGTCGTAGATGTTCCTTCAGAAGTAAGAGTTAAGCTGCCATTTGAATATGCTTACCTTAGAAATCCCAGAGTTGAGGAAGAACAATTAAAAAATGTAGACATATTGGTGGTACATTCTTTTGGATTATATACAGGTTTGGCCGAACCAGGACAGAAACAGCTTACCCTTCCTGACTATGAATACTTAGATAGATTACGCAGAGGATTTAAAGAACTGTATGGTTATTCAATTGGCTATTTAATAAAGGGAGAGCGTGCGCAAGGGATATTAGAATTTCGCAATCTTTCAAGAACCTTAGGATCACTTGCTCAGAACCCAAATGTACAAGCTTTACGCGCCTTTCCCTTCACAAAAGAATGGTTTGTTTTATAGGGTCTAGTATAATATTTCCTTATGTCAATTGTAAATTTGGAACTATTTGGGAATAGAATACAAGTTTTAGAAGATACTCGGCCTCAAGAAAAATTTAAATCAGTAGCTGTGATTGGTGCTGCAGGCCAAGTGGGAGAATTATTTACCAGAACCTTTGCTGAAAGACTTGATCCTGATGTTTCAATTACAGCAGTTGTCAGGAATAAGCACTTAAAAGATGAAGGCTCTTTACCAGTAGGATTTTACACTGATATTGGACAAATGTTGGCAACTGAGCCTGAGATGGTAGTTTTAGCAACCCCAAATCCAACTGATGGTGTTTTAAAAGAGATTGCTCTGTACTCAAAAAAGCCACTCACCTTAGTGTTTCCACAAAATGGAGTTGATGTAGTGCCTACAGCAGAAAAAATTTTAGCTGAATCACCAAATCAAGTAAGATTAGTTAGGGCTAGTTTGTTCACTAATGTCAGCAGGGATAGTACTGGGGAATTATCATATAACAAAGATAAAAATAGAATTGCCTTAGCCTCAGTTGGGGAAGATCCTGATTATAGTGTGCCAAAAATTGCAGAGTTATTCAAAAATGCAGGATTTGATGTCAAAGTTGTATCTGATTACAAAGCTATGGAATGGGCAAAATTAATTGGCAACCTTTTTGGTTCAACATCTGCAATCACAGGCTTGCCGCCATTTAGAACTTTTGCAGACCGAAGACTTTTTGCAATTGAACATCAAGCTCTGAAAGACAGATTTGAGATATTAGATAAAGCGGGGATTAGGCTTGATGATCTTTGGGGAATTGGGCAGCTTAGATTATTATCAAAAGTACCTGGGTGGATAGGAAGATATCGTGGAGTAGGTAATGTATTTAGAGGATTTGTGGTCAAAAAGATTTCCGCTGAAAGGAATAACCAGCCTTCAGCTGCTGCCAGGCAAATTTCTGAAGGTGCCACCAGAGTTGAGGTTACTGATTATTACCATCGTCCTATAATTAAATTAGGTGAAGAGCATAATATAGAGAGCCCTGTAGACTGGACAGTTTTTGATATTTTAAAAAGACAGGGACTACCTGAGAGAACAGATAATTTTTCTTTAAATTCCTTATCTGCTGCTGAAAAAAGAAGGCTTCTGTTTGAGATATATGATTTAGAAAAAGAAAAAGTCTTTGTTAAGAGTAACCCCGTATTAAGATTCTTTCTTAGAAATCTACTTAAAGGTCTGTATCATATTTATCTCAAGAGTTCTCAAGTATTAGGAAAAGAGCATCTTACAGGTACTAGTGAAACATTAAAATCAGGTAAAAGTGTTTTAGTGGCGCCTATGCATGTTTCTAATAGCGATCACCAGGCAATAGAGGAGGGATTGGCCGGTAATTTACCACCTGAAGCCTTAAGATTTAATCGTTACATCGTTGCGAACAGGAAATTTGATAAAGAGAGACTGTCCGGTTTTTTTAGCCGTGCCTTTCCCCATCCAGTTGTTTGGACTACATCAAATGAGGATAGTGAAGATGTGTTCTGGAGAGCCAGAATTTTTAATAGAAGAGCTTTTAAGAAAATAGAGGAGTTATTAGATGAGCCTTGTATTATGATAGTGTATTTAGAAGGTGGAAGGAATAAAAAGCCTGGTTTACCATTGCAGCCACCTTCGCGGCATAGCTCTTTGTGGGTATTAAATAGTAAAATTGGTAAGATAGTCCCCGCAGTTATTTTGGGTACAGAACAAATGTTGCCTCCTGGTACAAACAGGCCTAAACGCGCAGATATAATAGTGGAATTCCTGAAGGTGGGAGATGTTGCAGAGTTAAGAAGTAGAAAACGTGAAGCACCTAAAGGAGGACTTGATAAGTATTTAGTAGGTAGAAATATATTAAAATCCATAGCTGATAAGCTTCCAGAATCTCGAAGAGGAGGTTATTGAATTTATTTTGGGTAACTAGTACAATACTCCAGATGAATTCATATTATTTAACTTTGGTTTTAAAGCCGGATTTAACTGAGGCAGAGAGAAAGACTCTTTTAGATTCTGTTACTAAAAAATTAATTAGTGAGGATGGAAAGATAGAAAAGATGGATCTGTGGGGAGCTAAAGATTTAAGCTACCCAATAAAAAAACAAACTAAAGGCTTTTTTGTACACTACTTGGTTACAACTGATCCAAAAAACGGCAAGGCTATTGACAAAACCCTAAATTTGGAAGAAGATATTTTACGCTACCTACTGGTAAGGGTTTAAAAAAATGGCGAGCAGATCTTGGAATAGAGTAGAATTAATAGGTAATTTAACAAGGGATCCTGAACTTCGATATACCCCAAATGGTGCTGCAGTTTGCAGCTTTGGCATGGCCACCAACAGGACTTATGTCACAGATGGTGAGAAAAAAGAAGAGGTGGATTTTCACAGGTTAGTTGCCTGGAATAAATTGGCTGAGCTTTGTAACCAGCTTTTGAAAAAAGGTAATAAAGTATTTATCTCCGGAAGACTTCAGACCAGGCAATGGGAAGGACAGGACGGAGTGCAAAGAAATGTCACGGAAATTGTTATTGAGGACATGATTTTGCTTACACCTAAGAGTGCAGGAGAGTATCCAGAGAAAGCTATTGAGGATGTTTTTGTGGAAGATAAGCCTAAAGTAGAGCCGAAAGCTGAAAAAACAGAAAAGGTGGAAAAAACTGAAAAAGCTCCGGCTGCTCCAACAGAAGAAGTTGCTGATGATGACTTGCCCTTCTAAGCTAAAGACTGTATAATCTCCCACATGCTAAAGAAAAAGAAAATAACAATACGCCCCTCTTCCAGAGGTAAAGTGGCTGCTGTCACCCCGGCTTCTATAGAGGAACCGGTTGAAGTGGAAAAGGTAGAGAAAACAAAAAGAAGCTGTTATTTTTGTAAGTCTAAATCCAACCCTTCATATACTGATTTGGCAAATTTAAAGCGTTTTTTAACAGACAGGGCAAAGATTTTACCCAAGCTAAGGTCTAGTGTTTGTGCCAGACACCAAAGAGCGGTGAGTAAACATATAAAATATGCCCGCCACTTAAGCCTGCTTCCATTTGTCCCCAAGGTTTAGTAGACTAAAGTCATGGCCAAACTGTCCGGGCTTTTTGATAGTTTTGATAATTTAGACCAGATTGATGTTAACTCTTTAATTACCTGGTTAAAACCAGCCCCTCAAGCTGTTCAAGTAGAGAATTATTTAGCAAATAAAATTTTATATCCTCAAACTATACCTATGACCGAAGAAGATATGAAAATAGATTTGGCAATTTTAAGGGAGGTATTACGTTTGAATGGACCCAAAAACACAAATCCAGCCAATGCTCTTTTAGGAGATAATACTTTTTTAAATTTAACCTTGCGAAAAATTTTAATACCTGAGCGGTTTTTACAGTTTGTGCCAAATTTAGTAAGTTTAACCTGGGCTTTTGTGGATGGCCTTTTGTTAACAAGAAGAAAAGAAGATAAGTTTCAGGATCTTTGGACAATTGTAACAGTAGGTGATATGGATGAGATAGTAGGTTCAGTAATTCTGCCTCAATTTAGTAGCAGAAATGGAGAAATGGATTTAGATGTACAGGGAAAAGTTTACAAAATACGAACAGGAGCGCTAATGGTTGTTCCCTGCGGCAAAGACAGGTGTGAAGTTGGCTATAAAATAAAGAATGGTCAGGTACTTGGAAAAGCTGAGAGTGCGCTGGAGCTTTATGGGGGAAAACTGGGAATTATGGTTGATGGGAGGCTGGTATGAAACAATTTGTGCCACAGCGGGTCCGTGTTGAGAAAGATGTAATTGTCAGGATCGCCAGAGTTCTTTCAGGGAAGGGTACAATTTCTGTTTCAGTCAATCAGGAAGTTAAACCATCAGATATTATCGGCACATCAAATATTTCATCAGGTTTTAGGATTTTAAATTTAGCTACTCTTTTGGGAGTTAATCCCAAGGATGTAGGGAAATATCTTAAACGCGATCTAGGTCAGCGAATCTATAAAGGTGAACTCCTGGCTTACAAGCCGGGAGGGATATTTGGAGGGAAAAAAGCAGTAATCGCCCCTACAGATGGGTTATTGGATTTTTTAAATCCCCAAAGCGGGGAGATGAAAATGACCGTGCTTCCTAAAAAAAGTGATTTGCCTGCAGGAGTTTTTGGCATCATTGAGTCAATTGATCAGGAAAAGGGAAAAGTTACAATTATTGCTCAGGCCAGCAGGATTTATGGGATGTTTGGTTCAGGTAAGCTAAGAGATGGAATTTTGGAAGTTTTGGGCAAGAGAGAGTCTTTAGTTGATAATTCTTTTATTTCACCTAAAAGCGAAGGACATATTTTACTAAGCGGGAGTTTAATCTATAAAAATGCTATTTCTGAGTCTATTTCCTGTGGGGTAAACGGAATCATAACCGGGGGGATTAATGCAAAAGACTACAGAGCTATGGCAGGGGGAAGGTTGAGCTTTCCTAAAAAATTAGAAAATGATATTGGAATTTCTGTAGTGGTAACTGAGGGGTTTGGTTCTATACCAATGGGTTTGGATATTGATGATTTTTTATTACAGTATAACAATAGGTTTGTATCTATTGATGGGAATAATAGAATAATAGATTTGCCCTCATATGAAGAGAGTAGCATGGCTCGGGTTAGAAGCACTAAACTTCCTCCGATCCAGGATGGTGTTGATTTAGAGCAGATCAATAAAATTACAGAACTACAGCCGGGAGCGTATGTCCGGGTAGTGGGGAACTCATATGCCGGAGAACAGGGTAAAGTCCTTGCAATTGACGAATCGCTGACTCTACTGCCTTCCGGATTATCAAGTATGCTTTCAACTATTGAAACCAAAAGGCGTAAAATCAAGGTTCCTGTTGTAAATTTAGAGGCAATAGAATATATTTAACTCTCAAAACCCATGCAGAATTTTTTCAAAAACATCAATGCCAAATTTGTACTTGTGGTTTTAATTGCTTTTTTGTCGGGATGGCAGTTGGGTCATCAGGAGATCAAGGTAAGCTGGCAGAATTATAAACCAACTGTCTTTGTTGTAAACAAAGAGCCCCCCAAAAATATCAGTGTAAATTTTGAGCTTTTCTGGAATACCTGGGATCTGCTGTCACGGGAGTATATAGACAAAACTGCCCTGGATCCTCAAAAGATGTTTTATGGAGCTATCTCAGGTATGGTTGCCTCTCTTGGGGACCCATATACTGTATTTTTGCCGCCAGAGGCACAAAAATCTACCAAGGAAGATTTAGGAGGAAGCTTTGAAGGAGTAGGAATTGAACTTGGATTTAACAAAGATAAAAGACTCTCGGTTATTGCTCCGCTTTCCGGAACTCCTGCTGATAAAGCAGGCATACAGCCAGGAGATTTAATTGTTAAAATCGATGATAAAGATACTAGCGGAATGAATTTGCCTGATGCAGTAAAGCTAATTAGAGGACAAAAAGGCACAACTGTTAAATTAAGTATTTTCAGGGAAAATGACGGTATAGAGCCAAGGGATTATAACTTAAATAGAGACACAATTATTGTCAAAAGTGTTGAGGTAAGCTACAAAAAGACAAAATCAGCTAAATTAGTGGCTGTTATCAAGCTGTCCAGGTTTGGGGAGCGAACCAATGATGAATGGCAGTCAGCTGTCTCAGATGTGCTTAATCAGAATGCCTCCGCTGTTATTTTGGATATGAGAAATAATCCGGGAGGATTTTTGGAAAGTGCTGTATTTATAGGATCAGAATTCCTTGATGGGGGGGTGGTGGTTTTGCAGGAGAATAATGAGGGAGTCAGGATACTGTTTAAGGTTAACAGAGTAGGGAAATTGCTTAATATACCACTGGAGGTGTTAATCAACAAAGGTTCTGCCTCAGCTTCTGAAATAGTGGCCGGAGCAATTCAGGATAGAAAAAGGGGCAAACTTATTGGTGAAAAATCTTTTGGTAAAGGAACTATTCAGGAAGCAGAGGATTTGGACGCAGGAACAGGTATTCATATAACTGTTGCCAAGTGGTTAACACCAAGTGGCAGATGGGTAAATCAACTACAAGGACTTGATCCTGATATTAAGATTGAGATGGACAAAGAAGATTCAACGAAGGATCCACAGTTAGACAAAGCAATAGAATTACTAGAATAATGGATTATTCAAGATTAAAACGACCAAGACTTAAAGTTTCCTGGTTAGTGATGGCTATAGTTTTGGGGATTTTAGCGGCAGTTGTTATATATCAACTGCAAGTTTGAATAATTAATACTCTTATGTTTTGGGCAAGATCTAATTTTACCTCAACTTTTGCCTTTGGAAAATATCTCTGGGCTTCCTGAATTGCCAATTCACCATGAGTATAATCAATTTCTCCAATTATTAATTTTATTTTCCAACCCCTTTTATTAATTTGCTGAAATAATTTTCTATAAAGTTCAAAACCATCATTTCCTCCATCCAGCGCCACATGGGGTTCAAAATCTTTTACTGAAGAATCCAGGTATGGAATGCGATAGTTTGGAATGTAGGGAAGATTAGTTACGATAATATCCGGCTGCCTAGTAATTTTTTCTAAAAGATTACTTTCTATAAATTCAATTCTATTCAAAACTCCATGAAGTTTGGCATTTTGTTTAGCAACTGCTAGAGCTTTTTTGGAAACATCAGTGGCAATAATATTTACGTTTACACCTCGAAGGTGGGAAGCTAAAGATATAGCAATATTTCCGGAACCGGTTCCTAAATCCAAAATAGTCAGCCTTGCAAGGCCAGGCCTTGCGAAGCTAAGAACCTCATCAATAAGTAATTCAGTTTCAGGCCTGGGGATTAGGACATCAGGAGTAACTTTAAATTTTAACTTGTAGAATTCAACCCAACCTTTAATGTACTGCGAGGGCTTGGACAATATCATCTAAATCTCCTTCCAGAACTTCCTCCAGATTATGCCAGGATTTGTTAATTCTATGGTCTGTAATCCTGTTTTGAGGAAAATTATATGTCCTGATTTTTTCTGATCTGTCACCTGATCCCACCTGAGCAGATCTTTGCTCTTCAATATTTCCCTGCTTTTCCCGCTGCTGGCTTTCCCAAAGTCTGGCTCTAAGTAGCGCCATGGCATTTTCCCTGTTTTGCAATTGTGATCTTTCTGTTTGAGCGGTAACTATAATGCCGGAAGGGATATGTTTTAATCTAACTGCAGTTGAGACTTTATTAACATTTTGTCCGCCAGCTCCACCTGATCTAAATGCCGCAAATTCAACTTCAGAGGGATTTATAGCAACCTGGGCTTCACTAACCTGGGGAAGTACCACCACAGTTGCTGTGGAGGTATGAATTCTGCCGGAAGACTCGGTTGATGGAACCCTTTGCACCCTGTGCACGCCCGATTCATGCTTTAAATATGTATAAGCATCTTTGCCTTTAATTTTTAAAACTCTTCTATCCAGGATCTCAATAGTCCATTTCTTAGATTCTGCATATCTGGAATACATTCTTAAAAGATCATCGGCAAAGATACCTGCTTCATCTCCGCCGGCAGCAGACCTGATTTCTAAAATTGCCACATTAGGATCCAGAGGATCATCAGCCTTGGGTTGGGGTAAAAGTTCTATTTTTTGTTTCTCAAGTTCAACAATTTCCCCTCTAGCTAAATCTGAGAGCTCAGGATCATCAAGCAAGGTTTTTAGTTCTTCTATTTTCTGATCAATTTGTGATAATTGCTGCCGGATATAATCCATCTATGATGCTGATTTTCTAGCCTGCAGGAGTAAATCTTTCAAAGATAGTTTATCACCTTTTTGTTGAGTCTTCTTTGATAGTCTGACTTCTATAATTTTCTTTCTCTCTTCCTGTTTAATTTTGGAAACCTCAGCTTTTTTAACAAATCTGTCAACCTGACCCAGTGTATCAACAAACTTTTGGGTACCGGTATAAAAAGGATGGCAATTTGAACAAAGCTCCACTCGAATTTCCGGCACAGTGGAACCGGTAGTAAAAGTTTGCCCACAGGCACAAGTTACTTTAGCTTCAGGAAAGTAAGTTGGATGAATTGCTTGTTTCATAATTAAGCCAGTATAGCAGGATTTGAAGCTATTTTCAATGTTTATGAAATCTGCTTCGATGATGTATCTCTTTTTTGGCCAAAGTACCCATAAATACGCCAATTGCTATTAAAACTGCCCCAAATAAAAACGAATGAGAAATTCTCTCACCTAAAATTAAAACCGCTAAAACAGTTGCCACAAAAGGCTCAATGTATTGGAATAAATCTGCCACAATGACTGATGTCTTGGAAAGTCCCCATTCAAATAAAAAGTAGGCGGAAATAGAAGAAAGCAAAATCATATAAGTTAATCCAAAAAGACCCAAAATAGTAATTTGGTTCATCCAGGCAGGATTGTTAAAATATTCAACAGCAGACGGCAGGGACATAGTTATTGCTCCAACAACAAAAATAATTCCGGTTACAACCAGGGATGAATATTTGCTTAAAAGAGGTTTTGCGATGATTGCTCCGATGACCCAGGCAATTGAGGCTAAAATTATTAAAATATTTCCAAAAAAAGCTTCCCGGGAAATAGTGCCTGTAAATATCTGGGGTATCCCGATAATAACTAAAGCACCTAAAAATCCCAAAAAAATACCTGCTAAATTCACAAAATAAATTTTTTCTTTTAAAAACCACCAGCCAAAAAGTACGGAAAACATAGGAAGGGTAAGAGAAAGCATGGATGCATCAATTGCAGTGGTTCGCTTTAACCCTTCAAAAAAAAGCGAGATATTTAAAGTTATGGCAAACACCCCGACAGCAATAAGTTTTGGTAAATCCTTTTTTGCCAGTTTTATTTTTTTCTTTTGGGACATAAAAAAAGGCAGCAAAAAAATAGAGGCAAAAGCAAACCGTAAAAAAATTAAACTCATGGGAGGAAATTCCTGCAAAGTGAGTTTGGCCACCACAAAGTTAGCTCCCCAAATTAGATGGGCAAGTAAAAGTGCCAAATACGGCAGCGGGCTTTTAAAAATTTGAGAGGACACTATTTAATGTTAGAGGATTTCCAAAAGGCGATCAAGTCCAAAGGAAAATCCAACTGCCGGAATATCTTTTTTGGCGAATGAGCCGATTAAATTATCAAATCTGCCACCACCACCAACTGATAACGAGCTGGGTTGCTGGTCTATTTTTAGTTCAAAAATTGCGCCGGTATAATAATCCAAACCCCGGGCTAGCGTGGGATCAAACTTAAAATCAATTCCGTCTTTTAAATTATATTTATCTGTTAAAATTTTAAAAATTTGCTGTAAGTTTTCAGTGGGTTTTTGTGATCTGATTTTCTCAACAGCTTCTTTTGCGCTATCTTGTGACATTCCACCAGTTACTAACTCAGCAACAACCCCTTCTTCTCCAATTTTATTTATTTTATCTATAGCCCTGACAACTTCACCAGGTAAATCACTAAAATTTGCTCTGTCATTTATCAGCATTAAAGCTTCTTTAAATCCTAAATCCCTCATGCATTGAATAGTTACGGCAACTATTTTTGCATCTTCCTCAGGATTAGTTGATCCAACACTATCAAAATCCAGCTGGGTGAATTCCCTGAATCTGCCTTTTTGGGGGTTTTCCCCTCTGAATACCTGGGCTATTTGATAGCGTCTGAATGGTAGGGAAGGATTATATGTTGCTACATAGCGGGCCAGTGGCACAGTGAGATCATAGCGGAGAGCCAGCTTTCTGCCGCCTCTGTCTGTAAACTTATAAATTAATCTTTCTTCTTCTCCATATTTTCCCTCCAGGGTCTCTGCAAATTCAATGGTTGGAGTTTCAATTGGCTCAAAGCCATACTCTTCCAGGACGCTGACAATTTTGTTGATTGTCTCACGTCTTTTTTTGGCCATCTCCGGCTTTATATCTCTAAACCCTTTTGGTGTTGGTGGTGCTATATTCATGACTTCCTTTCATTATTCCACATTAGTTAGAATCTTATCAATAACTCGGATAAAAACAAGGTTAGTTTTTCTTAATCTGGGTGAAACTCGAATGAATTGATCACCCAATCCTCTGAAAGATTTACCATTTACAACAGATACATTATTTTTATTCAAAAGCTCAACAAATTGTGTAGCAGAGGGGAAAATTCTGTTTACTTCTACTAAAAGATTATTGGCTTCAGAATTAAAAACCATAAATTCTCGTTTTCTTAATTCGTCGGTTAAAAATTTTCTTTCTTCAGCCATAAAGTTTTTGGTCTTTTCTATAAACCTTTTATCTTTAAGACTAATAATTACTGCATCTTCGACAAAACTATTTAAAGCAAAAGGTTGAATAAATTGTTTCAACCTTTTTATTAATGATTTTGATCCAAATAAAATACCGATGCGAAGTCCGGCTAGTCCAAAACCTTTGGAGAATGTTCTTAACACCATCAAATTATTTAATTTTTTAACGCCCGAAACCACAGATTTACCACCGAATTCTATATTCGCTTCATCTACGAGTACAGGGACAGGTTTGATACTTTTAACAAAGTTAAGAATCTCATCACGATTAATTACTTTCCCGGTTGGATTATTGGGATTACAAATGATGATAAGTTTCGTGCTTTTATTAACGCGATCCTTGATGGCCTGTAAGTCTATTTGAAAATTCCTCTTCATTTTGACAAAAACAGGTATACCTTTTGCTAAAAGAATGGTTCTTTCGAACAAAGGAAAAGTTAATTCCGGTAATACTATCGCATCTTTTGGTTTAATTAGGACACGACAGACTAGATCAATGAGACTCTCTGAACCATTGCCAACCAAAATTTGTTCTTTTGAGATTTTGAATTTCTTTGCTAAGGCTGATCTGACTCCTGTAGATGTCGGGTCCGGGTACTCTACAACGCTTTTGACGTTTCTTTTTAGGGTATTAAATACCCTGGGTGAGCATCCCAGAGGATTCTCACTTAAGGATAAATCTATTTTTAATTTTTTATTAAAAGCATATAGCTTTGGTAATTTCATATTTTTCTCCACTAAAAAACCGCCCTTAAGGCGGTGTGTTAAACGCTTATTTTAACTTACTTTTTAAGCATCAAAAACTACACCACCTGAAAGGGAAGTGTGATGATACCAAATATTCTTAGTAAGATTTAGCTTTTTCATACTGCTTGTATTATATCATAGTTAAATAATTAGTCAAATTACTATCGGTTACCGCAGGTGTCAAGCTATTCCACCTCGGGTGGAAGTTAATAGCGCTTATGTGTTAATCTGGTTTTAGTGATAAGTTTTACTGATAAGCAAATTGAGAAACTGTCAAATCTTTTTATGGATTTAGGAAAAGGGCTGTTACTGGCTGGATTTACTTTACAGGTTTTTAAAGGGGTAGATTTTTTAGCTTTAATTCAATATCTTAGTAGTGGTATACTATGTGTATATTTATCACTTTATTTTATGGAGTTTAAATGACCGCAGAAAATGTTATTAGTCTCATTCCGAATATTGTAGTATTCTCAATTATAGTTTTATTGCTATTAATAAGAGGTATATCAAAAAGGAGTTCTTAATGAATATAATAGAGATTTTTAGCAGTTTTCCGACCTTTGTTATTTTAGTAATAATTGCCTTATATCTCATGATAACTTTTAAGCCTAGAAGTTCCTCAAGGTCTTCTAAAAGATAACCCTTATGATAAATTGTGCAATAATTTTAGCCGGGGGGAAAGGGGAACGCTTAAGGCCTTATACTAACGACCGCCCCAAGCCAATGGTTGAGATTAATGGCAAGCCAATTCTTTCTTACCAGCTGGAGCAACTTAAGAAAGCCGGAATTAAAATAGTAGTTTTTGCCTGCAGTTACTTCCATGAGGCTTTAGAAAAACATGTTGATCATGGAGGAAAATATGGGATTAAAGCCTCATTTTCTGTTGAGGAAACTCCCTTAGGACGAGGTGGAGGCATTAAAAAAGCCATGCAGCTGCTGCCTAAAGGTTGGGAAAATGTGATTATTACCAATGGAGACAATTTATGGAAGCTGGATTTAGATGGACTTATTAAAAAACATGAACAGAAAAAAACCATAGCAACTGTGGTAGTTGTTCCATTAAAAAGTCCTTATGGAATTGTGGAATTTAATGAGCAAGATGAAATATTGGGATTTAAAGAAAAACCTATTTTGCCTCATTGGGTTAATGCCGGAGTTTATATTTTTTCCAAAGAAATAAAAGCCTTGCTGCCGGATGAAGGGGATCATGAAATAGAAACTTTTCCCAAACTTCCATCAAACAGGTTTCAGGTTTTCAAAAGCACGGATTATTGGAGAGGGGTGGATACAGTTAAGGATTTAACTGAAGCTGAAAAAGAAGTAGCTGAAGTTTTTAACGGGTAGCTGAAGGAGTGGCGGTTTTTTTCAGTTTTAAAATTCCTCCCTGGGGAATAACATATACAAATTCTGCTTCAAAGATTTCATTTTTGTTTTTTACACCTGTTAAAATTACAAAATCATTTTGTTTAATTGCTTTTTGATTTGGCAGAGAAACAGAAATATTTTTAAGGTTTCTATCTTTTAAGGTTACTAATTTGTCAGAAATGGCTGCAATTTGTCCCCATAAATGAGTTGGTAGTTGGTAGTTGGTAGTTGGTAGTAAGATAATTTTTTTGGCTGTTAGAACCTGGTTTTCATCAATATCACCCAATGCGGCAATATAATCCTCCTGGGACATTAATTTTTGCGAATATTTCTTACCCTTTACCTGGCTTACAAACTCTGTGTCCTGATTAATATTAACAATCCTGGGGCTGTTTTTAGAAGCCAGGGTTATAGCTGTTGCTGATTTAGTTTTTATTTTCCCAATATAGGCTTTATTAGTTAGTTTTTTATCAACCTCCTGTTTTAAAACAGCTGCTTTTGAGGCAATTTCTTTTTTCAATTCCTCAAGTTTGGATTTGATGTCAGCAGAGGGTGTGGAATCTGCTGCAATAGCAGGTAGAGCAAAGATAAGATTTAGAATTATTATAATTATTATATTTTTCATTGCAGCTTTTCCTTTGAATAATAGACTAATCTTTCAACTTTTTTTGTGTCGCCTGTTGAATCAAAGACAGTAACCTTTATATTATTAACCCCTTCATCTAAATTCAGGGTGGCAGAGAAACTGCCGTCTGATTTTGCCTCTATTACCTGGTCATCTTCATTTGTGGAAATTAAAACCTGAAAATGCGGGCTGGTTTTTCCTGAAAGTAAAATAGAGGATTGATAGAGTAAGGCTTCATCTTCCGGTTGAGCTAGATCCAAGGTAAAACTTTTAGGCTTGCTGGTAACTGGCCCATAGGTAAAAGGATTTGAAGAGGTTTTATATTGAATATTTAAAATAAAGTAGAGGCCAAAAAGAAAGCCAAGAGAGATAGTTAGGATTAAAATATTAGAAATAATAAAATGTTTTCGGGAGATTTTTTGAGTAAGTTTCATGTATGTCATTTTAACATATTGTTTCGTTTGTCAGTTTTTGTTAGTATTCAAATCCGTATGGACATATATTGGTTAGGTCAAGCTTGTATAAAACTAAAAGGTAAAAATGCCACTATCTTAATTGATCCATACGATCCTCAAATGGTTGGACTTAAACTGCCAAAGGATATGTCAGCGGATATGGTACTAATAACCCATGATCATCAGGATCATAATTTTTCTTCAGTGACAACAGGCATTAAGACAGAAAAACCAATGGTGTTTAGCGATCCGGGAGAATATGAAGTTGCGGGGGTTGTTGTAACCGGTGTTTCTTCTTTTCATGATAATTCAGAAGGTAGCGAGCGTGGAGTAAATACAATTTTTCAGTTGATGTTTGACAGATTAAATATGGTTCATTTAGGAGACTTGGGACAACATGAATTAACTGAAACTCAGATTGCTCAAATTGGTGAAGTGGATATTTTATTTGTACCTGTTGGCGGAAAATATACCATAGATGGTAAAGCAGCAGGGGCAATTGTATCTCAACTTGAACCAAAGATTATTATTCCTATACATTACAAAATTGAGGGTTTAAAGTTTGAACTGGATGGAGTTGAGCAATTCTTAAAAGAAATGGGTGCAGAAGGAGTAATTCCTCAACCAAAGCTGTCCATCACAAAAGATAAACTTCCGGAAGAACCATTAGTCGTGGTATTAGCAAAAAGCTAATATGGCTCAGATAACGAAATTACCTCCGCAAAATATAGATGCCGAACAATCCCTCTTGGGTGCGCTCTTAATTGATAAAGATGCCATAGTCAGGATTTCAGAGATACTTTCTTCAGTTGATTTTTACAGAAGCGACCAGCATGGCCCAATTTATCAGGCTATCCAATCACTATATGAGAAGCGGGAGCCAATTGATCTGGTCACTGTCACTGATGAGTTAAAAAAGAAGAACATGTTAGATAGGATTGGAGGGTCTGCTTATTTAACCACTTTGGTAAATACTGTGCCTACTTCTGCCCATGTTGAACAATATGCCAAAATTATCAAAGAGCACTCGGTAAGAAGAAGCCTGATTATTTCTGCTACAAAGCTTGTTGAGAAGGCTTACGATGAAGGCGAGAGCGTTGATGAGGTTTTGGAAAATGCAGAAGCCTCAATTTTTGCCATATCTCAGGAACATGTCTCAAGGGATTTTATTCCTATTAAAGATGCTCTGACAGATTCTTTTGACCGCCTTGACGAGCTGCAAAAATCCTCAGGAAAATTAAGGGGAGTACCAACAGGGTTTCGTGATTTGGATTCAAAACTGGCCGGCATGCAGAATTCCAATCTTTTAATTTTAGCTTCCCGCCCTGGTCAGGGAAAAACTTCAATGGCGTTAAATATTGCCCAATATGTGGCAGTTTCTGCAGGACTTCCGGTGGGGATCTTTTCTCTGGAGATGAGCCAGGAAGAGTTGGTGGATAGACTGTTGGTGGGACAGGCAGATATTGAGGCCTGGAAATTAAAAACCGGAAAGCTGGATGAGCGTGATTTTGATAAGCTCTCTTTGGCTATGGGAGAGTTGGCTGAGGCTCTTATTTTTATTGATGATACTCCGGGAATTTCAATCTCCGAAATCAGAACTAAAGCCAGAAGATTACAGGTGGAACATGGATTAAAATTTTTAATTGTGGATTATTTGCAGTTAATTCATGGCAGAAATCTGGAAAACAGAGTACAGGAAGTAACGGAAATTTCCCAGCAGTTAAAAAATTTAGCCAGGGAGTTAAAAATTCCGGTTTTGGCAATCTCTCAACTTAACAGGTCAGTTGAGGCTAGAGGAACCAAAAGGCCTCAACTGGCAGATTTAAGGGAGTCAGGAGCAATTGAGCAGGATGCAGATGTGGTGATGTCTTTATTTAGGGAGGATCCGGAAAAAGGGGAAAATGTCACTTTGGATATCCTAAAGCACAGGAATGGCCCAACAGGTGAGATCCAGCTGGTATTTAGAGGCGATCGGACTAAGTTTTATGGCATGGAAAAAACCAGAACTACCAAACCTGCTGAAAAAGCTGTCTAATTTTATCCTTAAATTTATCTAAAGATCCTTGGTTTTCTAATTTTTTATCAGCTTTTTTGCCCAAAGCAGGTATGTTGATTTCAGCTTTGGATTTTTCTTCTGCTAAAAATTGCTCATATGTCAGTCCTGTTTCACCCACTTTTTCTGATCTTAGTTTTAATCTTTCATACCTTAGATTTTGATCAGCAGTAATATAAATTAAGGTGCTGTTTGGCATATTTTTAACCAGTATTAGTTCCGGCTCTCTTCTTATTCCGTCAAATACTAAAACGTCTGCCATATCTCCTTCTATGGAAAACTTGGCCGCATTGGCCAAAGAGGATTGTCCAAAAGTTTCTTCCATAGAAAGAGAAAGTTTTTGTAAATTAGATCTGGTGTTTGGAATATCCCAAATCATTAAAGTCTGGGCCAAAATATCGGAAAATCTGACCTGCCTGATATTTAAATCAGGAGCAATCTCCTTTAAAAAATTAACAAAAGTCTGCTTGCCGGATCCTTTTTCTCCAATTAATCCAATTACTTTTGTCATGCTAATTGTTGTAACAGAAAATGCAGGGGGCAGTCAATTAGAATTTTGTACCCAGGGTGGGATTTGAACCCACATGGTCGTTAGACCACACGATTTTGAGTCGTGCGCGTAAACCGTTCCGCCACCTGGGCG
>CAYICZ010000018.1:0-17677 GCA_964362195.1 uncultured Gammaproteobacteria bacterium
AAAAAAGTTTAAAATTTGCGGATTAGCCACCAATTCTAAACATTGAGGTGCTACAAACTGGACAAGTTCCTCTAGAAGCTTTTTTACCATTTTTCATAGTAACTGCTTGTACATTTTCAGCATCTCTTTTGCTTCTGCATTTAACACAATACATTTGCATAATATATTTTCACCTCCTTTCAAAAAAAGTTCAAATTTAAAATATGACGTTGCAAAGAAAAGAAGAGTATAATTTGGCTGGCTATTGCCAAAGACGATAGAGTAAATATTTTTAATAGATCCTTTTGAAGATAAACAATATCTGAATAGCTTTCAGTCGTCAGTCCTCGGTCGTCAGACTTTTTTTTGTCTGATAGCTGATAGCTGATAGCTGAAGACTGACTTTTGCCGTAAACCTGATTATGAAGTAATTTCAGGCGTTTCTCCAGATCGGATTGCTTTTTTGAAAGTTGAATAGCCATACTTTGAATCTATCTGAGCCTAGCACGTTCATTTTAGGCTGTCAAGCATCAAATGAAGCTAAAACTATGGGGTTTACATAATCTCATTGACAAATATTACAAAGATAGATATATTTAAAGAGTAACTTATGTATTCGGTTTGGATGATAGTGGCAGGAATTTTTTTTGTTTGGGCCGCTACTTTAACTTATTTTGTTTGGAGGCAGAACAATTTTTTAGAATCACTTTTTCCTAAAAGCGGAGAAAGGGACATAAGACGTAAGTTTGAAGAAGTTTTAGGACAAATTGGAAAATTTGATTTTGATCTTAAGAGTTTAGAAAGACTGGTTGAAAGCTTAAATAATAAGGGATTAGCTCATATACAAAGAGTGGAACTTGAAAGGTTTAACCCTTATGATGATACAGGAGGAGATCAAAGTTTTACAATAGCTTTGCTTGACGATAAAGGATCAGGGGTAGTTATTACCAGCTTGCATGCCAGATCTGGAACAAGAGTCTTTGCTAAGGATGTTAAATTAGGAAAAGGTGGTAAATATAAGCTGTCGGAGGAAGAAGAAAGAATTGTTAAAGCTGCAATGAATCAATAATGAAAAATATTATTAACACATTTCAAGAATTAACGAATATTCAAAAAGCTTTGGTACTAATAATTTTGGCAACCGTATTTTATGGTTTATCAACCAGTCTTTCTTACTCTATATTTAGCAAAGCGTCTTTTAAAGGTATACTTCCTTTAGAAACTTCAAATGGTGCTTCGCTGCCTTCTCCCACCAGTATAGTGACTGAAGACCCCACTCAACCAAAAACAGAAAGCTGTCCCTTAAATGGTTCAATGCATACCAAAGCAGCTAAAGATGCCTGGATAGCGAGAAGGCCTTTGGCTGTGATGATTGAAAACCACTTGGAAGCCAGACCACAATCAGGTTTATCTTATGCAGATATAGTATATGAAGCTGTAGCTGAAGGAGGAATAACCCGCTTTATGGCTTTATTTTATTGTAACCTGGGTGATATTCAAGTTGGTCCGGTTAGGTCTGCCAGGACTTATTATATTGATTGGTTGAGTGAGTATGACGCTCTTTATGCCCATGTTGGTGGAGCAAACAGCCCAGGGCCGGCCGATGCGCTAGGTCAAATTATCAAATATAAAATTAAAGATTTAAACCAATTTAGTATTGGATTTCCCGTTTTCTGGAGAGATTATCAAAGGTTAGATCACTTAGTTGCCACAGAGCATACTATGTATTCAACTACGCAAAAACTTTGGGAGGTGGGAGCAAAAAGAGGCTGGACAGCTACAAATTCAGCAGGACTAAGATGGGATGCTAAATTCACTCCCTGGAAATTTAAAGATGAAAAACCAGGAGGTACAACGAATAAGATTACTGTTAATTTCTGGGAGTCTCAGTCGGACTATACAGTAGAGTGGAGTTATGACACTGTATCCAATACTTATAAAAGAAAAAGTGGCGGAAGTGCTCAAATGGATTTAGATAACAACACCCAACTTTCTGCAAAAGTGATTGTTGTACAGTTTGAGAAAGAATCTAATGCAAATGATGGATATCCGGGAAATGTACATTTGCTCTACGCAACAATTGGATCTGGTAAAGCATTATTCTTTCAGGATGGGGAAGTTAGCGAGGGTAAATGGATAAAATCTTCAAGAACTGGAAGAAGCAAATATGTAGATTCTAAGGGTCAAGAGATAATTTTTAATAAAGGACAAATTTGGATCCAAACTGTCCCGGAGGGATCTAAGGTTACATATTGATTTACCCCGCTTGCGGGGGGTGTGTTACTGCCTGCCTGAAAGGAGGTGGCAATGTTAGAAGAATTATTCGTATCACGCGTCCGGGTAAAAATATTACAACTTTTTTTAAGTTCTCCTTTTGATTCGCTTTTTCATGTCCGTGAGATAGTACGCAGGGTAGGTGAGGAAATTAATGCTGTCAGGCGTGAGCTGGCCAGGATGGAAAAATTTGGAATGGCTTCTTCTGAATGGAGGGCAAACAGAAGGCTGTATAGGTTTAGAAAAGACTATCTTTACTACAAAGAACTCTTGTCCCTGGTTACTAAAAGTTCAGGTTTAGGTGGCAGTTTGATTAAGAATAAAAACAAACTGGGCAAGATAAAATTTGCTTTTCTTTCAACTTATTTTTTAAAGGGCTTAATAACTAAAACCAGTAATGATGTTGATTTGCTAGTGGTAGGATCAATTGTATTGCCGGAGCTACAGGCCATAATTGCTGATGAACAAGCTAAAAGGGAATCAGAGATAAACTATTCATTTATGGATGAAGCAGAGTTTAAATTCAGGGTCAGAAGAAGAGACCCGTTTATATTGCATGTTTTGGTGCAACCAAAGGTAATGTTACTCGGTGATGAAGAGGAGATGTTAGAAGGGGTGATAGTTTAGGGTATGAAGCCAAGATATACCTTATATTTTATTATAATTTTAACTTTTTTAGCTCTTTTAATAGATTTTCCAAAACTGCCAAAGTTAAAAATTTTAACCAAAACTTTTGAGATTAATTTTCCTTTAAAATTAGGTTTAGACCTGCAAGGTGGTTCGCAGCTAATTTTGCAGGCAGAGACAGATAAGCTAAATCCGGCCGATCGGGATGATGCATTAGCATCTGTGAGAGAGGTTATTGAAAGGCGTGTTAATAATTTTGGAGTATCAGAATCTCGAGTTCAAACTTCAAAGATTGGTGAAATGAGACGAATCATTGTGGATCTGCCGGGCCTTAAAGATTCAACTGTTGCAGCAGAGTTGGTAGGCAAAACTGCCAAGCTGGATTTTAGGGAACTTCCTGCCACAATTTCTGCTATTTTAGAATCTATACCTACGGGTTTAACAGGAGCAGATTTAGTAAAGGCCACTCCTACTTTTGGCAGTGGTGGGACTCAAAGTGGACCTCAAATTGCTATAAAATTTAATGAAGAAGGCTCTAAAAAATTTGCAGAAATTACTAAAAGAAATATTGGTAAACCTTTAGCAATATTTTTAGATGATCAGTTATTGGAAGCTCCCACGGTGAATCAGGAAATTATTGGAGGTGAGGCAGTCATAACTGGTCAATTTACAACCGAACAAGCAAAACAAGTCGCTACTCAACTGAATGCCGGGGCGCTTAGAGTGCCGGTAAAAATTATAGACCAACATTCAGTTGGGCCTGAGTTGGGACAGGAATCTATCAATAAAAGTTTGATTGCAGGGGTGATTGGGCTTGGAATAGTTATGATTTATATGGTTATCTTTTATGGATTGTTTGGGGTAGTTGCAGATTTGGCCTTAATTATTTATACGATTTTAATTTTGGCAATCTTTAAGACCGGACTTTTTATACTCCCACCGATTACTTTAACTTTATCCGGAATTGCCGGATTTATTTTATCTGTTGGTATGGCAGTTGATGCAAATATTTTAATATTTGAACGGATGAAGGAAGAAGTTAGATGGGGAAAGAGCCGATCTCTGGCGCTTGATTTAGGATTTAAACGGGCCTGGTCTTCTATTTGGGCTTCTAATGTTTCATCACTCATTACTGCTACTATTTTATATAGTATGGGACAGTCAATAGTCAGGGGATTTGCGATAACTTTGGCAATTGGGGTTTTAGTTTCTATGTTTACAGCAATTGTAGTAAGCAGGACGTTTTTAAGATTAATTATTAAATAATGAATAAGTTTACCAGTAAAAAACCACATTTTGAATATTTAAGAAATAAATGGGGCAGTAGGGCAAAAGCAGCTCAGGAGAATTTTTGGGATAAACACTCAAATGCACTAAAACACTTAGCGCTAGGATCTATTGGAGGTTTGATCTTACTTTCTCCTCCAGGAGGACAACTGCCAAATACTCATTTACTTGCCAGTAGTGAAACTGCACTTAAGGGTTTTGATAAAAACGTACTGCTAGCTCAAGTTTTATCTGCTAAAGTTCCCTCAGAGGTAAGATCTCTTGATGTATCCGAAGAAAAAGATATCGCAGATATTCTCTCCAGCCAATTTGGTTTTGAAGTAAAAGCAGAAATTGATAATATCAGACTTAATAGAAGTTATGGTTTAATCGGAGGAGAGCAGCATTTGTATAGATATCCGGGAGATAATTTATATGCTCACGTAGATACTTCTTCAGACTGGGCAAAATATGGAGATGCCGGAATTGCACCCGGGCTTGGAGCTTGGGGATATTTTGCTCTGTCAAAAGATCAATTTAGTGAGAAAGATAAACAAAGAGAAAAATATTATATTGCTGTGCCAACATTTTTATCTCCGGGTTTTGCAGAGAATTTTGGCAAATATAGAGATTTTTTTAAATATAGAAAAATGCTAGTTGTTAATCCAAAAACAGGTCAATCAGTAGTGACAGTTATAGGAGATGCCGGACCTGCAGAGTTTACAGGCAAGCACTTGGGAGGATCACCTGAGGTAATGGACGGCTTAGGTTTAGCCACTGGACCAAGAAAGGGAGCAGTGCTATATTTTTTTATTGACGATCCAAATGATAATATTCCTTTAGGTCCAATTAAAGTTAGGAGTGAGCTGTCATGATATTTTATAGTCATTTAATAGAAATTGAATCAGTTATAGAAGAGTTGGATAAGATGGATTTATCCAAGGAAGAGAAAATGCATCTTTCTCAACTTTTAGATAGCTCATTGCATCATACAATTTTAGATGCTATTTTCTCACAATTATCTGAGGCAGATAAGAAAGTTTTCGCCTCTCATTTGCAGGAAGGTCATCATGAAAAAATATGGAAGTTTTTGAATGAAAAAATAGATCATGTTGAAGATAAAATTAGAGCAGTGGCCAAGGATTTAAAAGAGAAATTACATAAGGATTTAAAAGAGGCCAAAAAAATTAAATGATTAATATAATGCGTTTTAAAGTTTTATACTTTGTTTTTTCCTTGCTTATCATCCTGCCTGGTCTTTATTATCTTTTAACATCAGGATTAAAATTGGGAATAGATTTTACCGGAGGAGCATTGTTTGAATACAGATTTGAAAAATCAATCGATGTAGAAACATTAAGACAAGCCCTTACAAGAGACGGAGTAGAGATTGGTGCAATCACCACGTCTGATAAGAATACTTATATTATTAGAACTAAACCTATTGAACAAGAAAAGATAAATCAGTTAAAGGCAAGTTTAAGTGATAAGTTTGGTAATGTGGAAGAGAGAAGAGTGGAAAATGTGGGGCCTATTATTGGAGCAGAATTAAAACAAAAAGCATCCTTTGCGCTAATTATTTCATCACTGGCTATTGTTTTATATATAGCTTTTTCATTTAGAAAAATACCAAAACCTCAGTCATCTTTTAGATTTGGAATTGCTGCAGTAGTTGCTTTACTTCATGATATTTTGGTAGTGGTGGGAGTATTTGCAATTTTAGGAAAATTCTTAAATGTTGAGGTTGATACTTTATTTGTTACAGCACTTTTAACAATTGTCGGATTCTCCGTTCACGACACTATCGTTGTTTTTGATAGGATCAGAGAGAATTTAACAAAACATATTGGCAAAAAGTTTATTGATGTTGCTAATATCTCAGTGGTGCAAACATTAGGAAGATCTTTAAATACTTCTTTAACAGTTGTTTTTGTTTTGCTGGCACTGCTTTTATTTGGAGGAGAAACCATAAAGTGGTTTGTAGTAGCCCTTTTAGTCGGGATTATCTCCGGAACATATTCATCAATTTTTAACGCAACAGCCTTCCTGGTTTGGTGGGAGGGCAAACTTGGGCATTAAATTAATCTTCCCAGACCTAATTTTCTACTTCTATTAAACATAAATACAAAAAATAGTATTCCTAAAATAAGATAAATAACATTTAAGAAAAAACTGATAATTAGTTTATCTATTGGAAAACTACCAGTTTGAAGTAGATTTCGCATTCCCTCAAAAATATATGAAGGTGGTACAAAGTAAGCAATTGTTTTAGCCCAATCTGGAAGTATAGTTAATGGAAAGTAAGGAACTGTAAATGGTGCCAAAGCTGCTACTCCAGTCCAGGCTAAAGTTTGAATTTTTTGTCCGTGTTTTATTAACCATCCTCCCACAAAAAAACCAACAGCCCAACCTGTTAAAGCAAGACTTAAAATTATTGGAATAAGATAGAATCCATAAATGAGTATATTATATTTATAAAGAATAAAAGCAGCTAAGGCAGAAAAAGATATACTAACAATTAGTCTGGTGAAGCCACAAATAATTAAAGCTATAATCCATTCCCAGATAGTCAAAGGAGAGACAAAAATATTAACTAGATTTTTGTCCCATATCTCCCAAAGCAGATTAACTGTGATTTCATATTGAGCTCTCCATATCACAATCCAAAAAACAAGTCCTGTAATCATAATGGTTAAGGTATGTGGATTATTGCTGCTTTGTATAAAATACAAACCTGTTAAACCCCAAAGCACAAGGTCTAAAAATGGCCAGTAAAACATATCGGTTAAACGATCATAAGTATGTAATAGATTTAATGTATATCGATATACCATTGCCCAGACGCGATTAAAATTTATCATTTTTTTCTCCAATTTTTTGTAAAAAGTAATCTTCTAAATTCGGTTTGTTTATGCTTATTTCCTGATAGGTTATTTTTTCATCAGTCAATGTTATTAAAAATTGTGCAATATTTTTTTCATCAAGCCAGATTGTAAATGTATAACGGTTAACCTGATAGGGAATTTTATTTTTATCCAAAAAAATAGTTGCCTTTTTGTTATCATCTATTACGGTTAACTCAAGCTGGCAGTCAGTCATATTTTTAACCAGTATTTCAGGTGCGCCTTGTTCTATGATTTTTCCATGATTTAAAATTAATACACGGCCACATAATTCTTCTACCTCTGACATATTGTGTGAGGTCAAAAGTATGCTGACGTTATATTCTTCTTTTTGAATCTTTAAAAACTTTCTGACAACAACTGCTATCTCAGGATCCAAACTGGCTGTTGGTTCATCCAAAAGTATTATTTTTGGATAATTTAAAAATGCTTTTGTCAAAACAAGTCTTGTTTTCTCACCAGCAGACAAATCATGGTATCTTCTTTTAATTAAATGTTCCAGCTGAAACTCACTCAATAATTTTTTAATTCTGAAATCTTTATTAGTAATTTCATAAAGACTTGCAAAAAGATTTAATATTTCATAAACTGTGAAATTGCCAGGAAGACTAATATAAGTTGAGGCAAAATTAATATTTTTTAAAATTTCAACTTTATTTTTATAAAAATCTTTTCCAAAGTAACTGATTTTTCCTAAGTTGGGATCCATTACGCCCAAAAGCATTTGAATAGTAGTTGTTTTCCCAGCACCATTAGGGCCTAAAACCCCTAAAACTTCTCCTTCCACTAGTGAGAAACTTATATTGTTAACGGCAATAAAATTGCCAAATTTTTTAGTTAAATTTTTAACTTCCAAAACCTTATTCATATTATTTTAATTCATGGATTCTTTCTAGGAGGTGTTCTCGGTTATTTTTGGAAGAATCTTCTAATACTTCTGCAAAAAGTTTTTGGAGAATTTCTCCTACTTTTGGGCCGGGTTTAATTTTGAGAACTTTCATTACATCTTTTCCGTTTATTTTTAAATCAGAAATAGAGAATGTTTTTTTAAGCACCTGATTTATTCTTTCTTTGAATTTTTCCATTCTCCAGGAAGTTGGATTTTGAGTGCCACCCCCAAGCCTATCACCAACTCTTAAAGCCATCATATCCTCAATATTTTCAACACCAACATTTTTTATAAAACGCCTGATGGCAGAATCTGTTTGATTTTCATCAAGAGTAAACATATGCCATCTGACTAATCTATATAATTTATCTGTTTGTTTTTTGGATAGATTAAATCTTTTTGCTATCTGCAAGCATAATTTTCCACCCTCTAAATCATGATTATAAAAAGTGACATTTTTATCTACTTGAACTTTAACTGTTTTTACTTTACCTATATCGTGTAATAGCACTGCAAGTCTAACCAAGGAATCAGTAGATGTACATTCTTTTAAAGCCAAAAGAGAGTGTTCACCAATATCATAAATCCGGTCATGTTTTGGTCCTTCCTGTTGTATTCCAAAACAAGCCTCCAGCTCCGGCAAGATAATTTGCAGAATCCCCGCTTCTCTTAATTTACCAATCCCTATGTATGGATTCATAGATCCAAGGATTTTAAACAGTTCATCCCTAATTCTTTCATTGGCAATTTCTGAAATCAAATGAGCATTTTTTTTGATTGCATCAAATGTTTTTTCTTCTATATCAAATTCCAGTTGATCGGCAAACCTGATAGCTCTAATTAAGCGAAGGGCATCTTCCTGAAATCTTTTCCCAGGTTCTCCAACTGTGCTTATAATTTTATTTTTGATGTCACCTTTGCCATTAAATGGATCAGTTAAATTGCCTTTTGCATCCATTGCTATAGCGTTTATTGTAAAATCCCGTCTGGCTAAATCTTCTTCAATTTTATTTGTCCAGGATACATTATTCGGATGACGGTGATCTTTATATACTCCTTCTTTTCGCATGGTGGTAATTTCAAAAACTTGATCACCAATAGAAATTCCCACTGTGCCGAATTTATTATCATAATAACCTTCAGGATATAGTTTTAAAATTTCCTCAGGTTTTGCATCTGTGGTGAAATCCCAGTCTTCCAACTTTTTGCCCATTAAAAAATCACGTACAGCTCCTCCAACAATATAGATTTGGAATTTATTTTTTTCAAACATTCCTAAAATACTTTTTACCCTTTCAGGTAGTGTATAATCCATGATGTAATTGTATCTTTTAACCTATGAAATGGAAAGTATTACCCAAGAGATCTGACAATCTGGTTGAACAACTTCTGAAAAATCGAGGAATTAAAGCTGAAGATAAGGAAGCTTTTTTTAATCCCAAAATTTCCGATTTTGAAAAAGAATTAAAAATTCCTGGAATTGAAAAAGCATTAAAAAGAATAAATGAGGCAATAAAAAAAAGAGAATTAATTATTATTTTTGGGGATTATGATGTGGATGGAATATGCGCATCTGCAATTTTATATAAAGGTTTAGTTTCACTTGGAGCAAAAGTGCTGCCTTATATTCCCCATAGGGAAAAAGAAGGATATGGTTTATCAAAACTTGGATTGGAATTTGCTGGAGACTCTGGAGCAACTGTTGTAATAACCGTAGATAATGGAATAGTGGCGTATGACCCTGCAAAATATGCAAAGGATTTAGGTTTGGACTTAATTATTACAGATCATCACATGCCGCTTAAGAAATTACCTGAGGCATATGAAATTGTTCACTCCATTAAAATGTGTGGCGCAGCAGTGGCCTGGTGTTTAATTAAAGATGCAATAGATAAGGATTTAACTAAAGAGCTTTTGCAATTTGTGTGTTTGGCTACAGTTTGTGACTTAATGCCGCTTTTAGATTTAAATCGTGCTTTTGTGTATGAGGGTTTAAGGATTCTCAATCAAACAACAAATCCTGGACTCAGGGCATTAATTAATGAAGCAGGTTTGCGCTTTGATGAAATCGGCTCTTTTGAAATAGGGTATATCATAGGCCCAAGAATAAATGCTATCGGAAGACTGGAACATGCAATTGATGCACTAAGACTCATCTGTACTAAAGATGATGGGAAGGCCAAAAAACTGGCAAAGTTATTGCATGAAACTAATATGCGACGCCAGACAATGACAATGGAGGCTTACGAAGAAGCTAAACTGCTGGTGGATGACAGTAAGAAGATACAGGTTTTAGCCAGTAAAAAATGGGTTCCCGGACTTATCGGATTAATCGCCGGAAAAGCTGCAGAAGAATATTTATGTCCTTCAATTGCTATTTCTATTGGAAAAACAATTTCCAAAGGTTCAGCCCGCTCTGTAGACGGGGTAAATATTATTGAAGTGATCAGAGAATTTGAAGATATTTTAATTGATGTGGGAGGACATCCCGGGGCTGCCGGATTTTCAATTGAAACAAAACATATAGAAGTTTTTAAAACCAGAATTGAGAGATATAATTTTGATTATGAACAAAGTGAACAGGCCTTAGAAATAGATGCAGAAATAGAAAGTAAACAATTATCCAAAAGTTTAGTAGAGAGTTTGCAAAAATTTGAGCCCTTTGGTTTTAAAAACCCCAGACCAGTTCTTGCAACGTTAGGTATGCAAGTTTCTGATATTCGAACAGTTGGTGAAGGAAAGCATTTAAAATTTAAGACAGACGGATTGGATGCAATTGCTTTTGGCATGGGGGAGTTGCAAAATTCTCTGCAAAACGGCCAGCAAATAGATTTGGCATATACTCCGGAAATTGATAATTATAATGGTAATGATAAATTACAACTTAAAGTTAAAGATATTAAATATTAATATCAATTCTTGTTTTTCCTCCGACAATACGGCGAGAGCCAATTTCTACAGTTTCTGGTTTAATATAGCTAGGAACACGATTTGGATCTGGTTGATCAACAGGTTCTCTATAACTTTTCCAATAAGTTGCTTCAGTTTCTACTTTCATTTTTAACACCTCCTTTCATATTTTTTCCATTAAAAAAACCTCCCGTTTGAGAGGTCTAATTCCTTTCTTTTTTAGATTTTAATTCTCTAAAAAGACCTCCCGTAAGAATCTCCCAAAAGGAGACCTAATGTAAGGAGGCTAAGTAAATTTTTAAAACTCTTTGACATGAAATAAATTATATTAATAGTTTATCTTCTTGTCAACTCTAAGCTACAACTGTTATTATGCTAGAGAAGATGGAAAGAACATTAATTTTGGATTGTACAAAGAAGAAATCTGGAGATC
This sequence comes from uncultured Gammaproteobacteria bacterium, assembly GCA_964362195.1. Taxonomy (GTDB): domain Bacteria; phylum Patescibacteriota; class Microgenomatia; order Daviesbacterales; family UBA10151; genus CAYICZ01. The sequence goes on from CAYICZ010000018.1 coordinate 11,282, forward strand.
CTGTTAAGATTTATGGATATGTTATAACAAGAAGAGATCATGGGAAGCTCGTCTTTTTGGATATTATGGATAGGAGTGGGACTATACAGGTTTTAGCTCCAGGAGGTGATGCAAACGTTTCAGATTTACGACCCCAGTTTGTAGTTAGCATAGAAGGAGCAGTTTTTGAAAGGCCAGAACATTTACGTAATGACAAAATTCCTACAGGAAATATAGAAATTCAACCTAATAAGAATGGGATCGAAGTTTTATCAAAAGCTGCAGAGTTGCCATTTGACATGGGGGGAAAGGATTTAGATTTACAACTCCCGACACTTTTGGATTTTAGGTCCTTAACACTAAGACATCCAAAAATAAAGGCAATATTTAAAGTACAAGCAAGCATTTTGGAAGGCTTTAGAAAAGCTGCAAAAGAATTAGGATGTACAGAAATAGTTGTTCCTACCATTGTGGCCGGAGCAACAGAAGGTGGAGCGCAGGTTTTCAAAATTGATTATTTTGAACATAAAGCCTATCTTTCCCAAAGCCCGCAACTTTATAAACAAATGTTAGTTCCTGTTTTTGAGCGGGTTTTTACGATCGCCAAAGCCTACAGAGCTGAACCATCTGTTACTACCAGACATTTAACAGAAAGCACTCAGTTGGATGTGGAGATGGGATTTGTGGAATTTGAGGATTTACTAGACGGTCTGGAAGAAGTGGCAACTAGGATGTTAAAAATTGCAGAAGAAGAGCAGGCAAAGATCTTAAAAGAATTTGGTGTTGAAAAAATTGCTTTTGGTAAAATCCCGAGAGTATCTTTAAGAGAAGCACAGGAAGTTATTTTAAAAGAGTTTAACCGTGATAACAGAAAAGAAAAAGATTTAACACCACAAGATGAAATAGATTTATGTAGCTGGGCAAAGGAAAAATATCAAAGTGATTTTGTCACAATTACACATTTTCCCACATCAGCCAAACCTTTTTATACAAAACCAGATCCAAAAGATCCGGAATATTCGCTAAGCTATGACTTGCTCTTTAGAGGAGTAGAAATTTTAAGCGGCAGTCAGCGTATTAACGATTATCAGCAACTTATGGAAAGTATCAAGAGCCGGGGTATGAATCCTGAAAATTTTGAGCTATATTTACAAGCTTTTAAATATGGCATGCCACCTGAAGGGGGTTTTTCTTTTGGACTGGAACGGGTAACAATGCATGTTTTGAATTTGGCAAATGTAAGGCAAGCTAGTCTTTTCCCAAGGGATATGGAAAGAGTGGACATAAGATTAAAACAAAAGTGAGGTACTATTTTTATTCAATCGGTCTAATTTTAGTTGCGATTTTATTTGCTTTAACCATACCGTTTTTTACAAACTATATAGATACTAATTTAGTTTCAGCTGAGATTCCTCAGAATAATTCTCAAGTTGCAGGGATACAAAAATATAATATTCCTCCTGTTTCTAAAAATATTGAAGTGCCGGACATGTCTGCCAGGGCAATTTTGGTTAAAGATTTAGCAACCGGGACAATTCTCTATGAGAAGAATGCCTCTGAGAGGCTACCTATAGCCTCAACTACCAAGATCATGACTGCTTTAGTGGCATCAGCATATTTTAAACCCAACACTATTTTGATAATTGGCCAATCCTCACAAATTCCCGGTTCCAGAGTGGGACTTATTTTTGGCGAAGATTTATCTTTCAGGTCTTTGCTTTATGGGATGCTGCTTAATTCAGGAAATGATGCCTCATATGCCATTGCTGAAAATTATCCCGGAGGGGTTTTAGGATTTGTTTCAACTATGAATAAAAAAGCAACAGATTTAAATTTATTAAATACTCATTTTGAAAATCCTGCAGGCTTTGATAGTCCAAATCATTACTCTTCTGCAAAAGATTTAAGTGTAATTACAGAAGAAGCGCTTAAAGATTCGCAGCTTTCTCGAATTTTTTCCACCAAAGAGACCAGCATAGTCTCGTTGGATAAAAAATATACACATAATTTGGCTAATTTAAATAAACTACTCTCAAGCGTTAAAGGAGTATTAGGTGTAAAAACAGGCTACAGCGATATTGCTAAAGAAAATTTAGTTACTTTAGTTGAAAGAGACGGACACAAAATATTAAGTGTAGTTTTAGGATCTGATGATAGATTTGGGGAATCCACGAATCTGATTGAGTGGACCTATTCAAATTTTACTTGGGCTGAGTAATAAAATTCATCAGTAATTGCCGGGACATATGCCATAAAACCCTGCCCCTCAAAAACATAAATTGGCTCAAGATAAGGATTATAATTATCCGAAAGATAATATCCCAAATAAACACTGGAAATAGAAACCTGAGGTTTAGTGGGTTCTAAAACTATCACTCCTTTGCCTGATTTTAAATCTGCGTAAGCTGATTCTGCGGTTTTTGTTGGGTAAGTAGCAAAAGTAGTATTTTCAATGGGAAAATTTATGAATTGAATAGATATATAGCCATCTAAATCTGCTGCTGATTTATAAACTTCAGCATTAATTAAAGCCTTATTAAAATCCGGAGTAAAAATGGCTTTTTTATCTATGTTTTGAGGCCAAATAGAAATTTGAACGGCTTGGGCTTCAGCTCTTAAGTTTGTTGGAACTAAACTATTACCTTGGGATTTTAGTAAAGTTATTTTAGTCCTGCCTTTTTTTATATCATCAGTCAAAACACCCAAAATATTTAAAGTCTGTTCAAAACCGGAAACTAGTTGATCATCACTGTCTAGTGTTTCTTTACCCGAGATAGTGGCTTCTTTGTTATATAAAAAATTACCCGTATCTAAATTTACAATTAAGCTTTTTCCCTGGTCAGAAAAATTATATTTTATGTCAGATAAAATTTGTGGCTCTGAGTTTATATTAAATTTCATGGCTAGATTTTGTGATTTTTCCGGAGAAAGTAAACTAGAAAAAGATTTTGTTATAAAATAAACCTTGATAATTTTATCAAAACCAGGATCTATCCCTATTTTTGGCAAACTGCCGGTTGAGGTATCTAGCGAATAAGAATAATTAGAAGAGGATACAGAAGAAGCAGGAAAATCCGGTTTAGGGAGTAAGCCAAATTTTGTATCTGGTTTTTCCTCAACCGGAGGGAGGTGGGCAATAGTATAGGCATGCCAAGTTTTATACCCAATAAAACTCACGGTTCCCAAAAAAAGTATCAGCAAAGATAAGGTAATTATTTTTTTTGTAAGATTAGCTGTTTGAGAAAGTGTCACATATCAATTATACTTCAAATTATGACAGTTAGAGTACGACTTGCACCATCACCCACAGGTTCTCCTCATATTGGTACTGCATGGCAGGCGCTTTTTGACTTTGTATTTACCAAAAAAAATAAAGGCAAATTTATCTTAAGACTTGAGGATACAGACAGAGCCAGGTTAGTGCCTGAAAGTGAACAAGAAATTTATGAAACCCTAAAATGGTTGGGATTTGAAGTGGATGAGACTTACAAGCAATCCGAAAGACTGGATATTTATAAAAAATATTCCAGTCAGTTATTGGAAAAAGGATTAGCATATGCAGATGATGGAGCTGTTAGGTTTAAAACAACAAAGATAGGAGAAACTTCATGGACAGATTTAGTTGGTAACAAAAAAATAATTTTTCCTAACAATACCCAAGAGGATTTTGTAATTATGAAATCAGATGGTTATCCAACATATAATTTTGCTAATGTGATCGATGATCATTTGATGGAAATTTCTCATGTAATTCGAGGCAGCGAATTTATCTCATCAACACCCAAGCATTTAATGGTCTATCAAGCTTTTGGTTGGACCCCACCACAATTTGCTCACCTTCCGGTTTTAGTGGGAGCAGATCGGAGTAAACTTTCCAAAAGACACGGAGCCATAGGAGCACTGGAATTTAAGAAAGATGGATATTTAAAAGAGGCTTTACTTAACTTTTTAGCACTTTTGGGTTGGTCCCATCCTCAGGGAAAAGAAATTTTTACAATAGATGAGATGATTAAAGTTTTTGATTTTAAGGATTTTAATCATGCTTCTGCTTTTTTTGATGTAACTAAACTGGAATGGTTAAACGGGGAGTATATTAGAAATATGTCTGATGAAGAGTTGGAAAAAAGATTAGATGAATATTTAGTAGACCATCCGAGTAAAGGAAAATTAGCTTCAATTATTCCACTTATTAAAGAAAGGATTAAAAAACTATCAGACTTTATTCCTCTAACTGATTTTTTCTTTGAAAAGGTGGAATATGAGAGAGGTGTTTTTGATAAATTAAAAATAGAAAAAGTCACTGATGTATTAGTGCAGATTTTAGAAAAATTAGAAGGATTACCACAACCCTGGGAAGCAAAAATATTCGAGGAAACCTTTAGAAAATTAGCAGAGGATTTGAATCTATCAGTTACCCAGATGTTTCAGCTGATTAGAGTGGCTGTTTCCGGGCAACTGGTAACACCACCTCTTTTTGAAAGTATTAAAATTTTAGGGGAAGAAGAGGTATTAAAAAGATTTAAAGATGTTGCAAAAATTCTAGCTTCCTGATATATTGCGCTCATGGATGATCCGAGATGGCTTAGAGTAATAACCGTAGGACTTGTTTTAGCAGCATTGGCTGTGGGTTATTATATTGTCACAGGAGCTTTTTCTGTTAAAAAAACCACACCTCAAATCGAGGTTAACAAAACAATTCAAAATACTCCAAGTCCAACTGTTGTTCCTTCGCCTAAACCAAGTATTCAGCCCCAGACTATAACTTCTGCATACGATCGGATAGTTGCCAGAAATCAAGCACAAATTCAAACCTTACCAAAAACAGGTTTGCCGGCAGGATTTTTAGGGCTTTTATCAATATCTATTATGGTAACCGGCTTAGGCCTGCGCAAATTTCCTCATTAGTTTTAAAGTATTATAATTGGTATAATTTTCAAGCTAATATTGCGGGATGGTGTAATGGTAGCACTATGGACTCTGAATCCATCAATCTTGGTCCGACTCCAAGTCCCGCAGCCAAGCTTGACGGGAAGCGTAAAGGCGTATCTTATCGTAGGGTTTTATCTCGTTGTATCGCACTAAACTGCCTACAAGTTCTAAGTTCTGAAGTGTTTCCTTCAAAAGTACCCTTTTTTCCTGCGGTTCAGAACTTTCAAACAATTCATAAGCCCTACTAGCAAGCTGTAGAAGGTAATCCGTGGTTATGTAGTACTCTTCATCGGCAAAGTTCAGCTTTTCGATTTTCTTATTAAGTTCCTTTTGTTTAGCCCTAAACTCTGCACGCTTTTTGTTATAGTAGCTCTCAGTAATACTACCGTCCAGTTTGTCCTCATACATCTTCTCAATCCTTTCCTCATATTTCTTATATTCCGTTTGATAGTTTTCCAGTAGTGTTTTATGGAAGTGAGATTTATCTTTATGTGCCTCTCTTAAGCTTTGGGTAATATCTTCTACAACCTCTTTGGGCATTTGTAAACCCTTGAAAAACTCACCAAACTGTTTAGTCAGAGCCTCTTCCCTTAACCAGCTTATTTCGTGCTTACCTTTATATTGGGTGCAATGGTAGTAATGATAAATCTTGCCACTGGGTTTTGTTTTCCTTTCAGGAGTAACCATGCAACCGCAAACCGAACATCTGATTAAACCTCTATACATGAATGGCAAGCCTGCAAACTTAAAGTGTTTTTTGTGGTAACCTGCCTTAATTTCTTGTACTTTTTCATAGAGATCAGGGGATATTATCCGCTCGTAGTTATGCGGGTACTCTTTTCCGTTATATACCATGATTCCATGGAAAAACTTATTTTTGAGAATGAAGTCAACATACCCTTTTGAGAAGTCTTTACCAAACACCTCTTTAACCTTACTTCGTACTTCTAGCATTGAAAAACTGGCTGTTGAATACCACTCGTACATCTTCTTAACTACTTCTGCCTCAAAAGGCTCAATTACCAGCCATTTCTTCTTATCATCTTTAGTGATGTTTCTGTAGCCATAGGGTGCTTTCTGAGGCCACAAGCCGTTTTTAAGCATAAATAGAGCCGAATTTATAGCATCTTCTTTGAGCCTGTTAAGATACTGTTTTGCCAAAAATACCTTTAAGTCCCAATCAACAATATCCCGTCCTACTGTATCTTTATCAATTACCAGACGGTCATATACAAAATGCAGCTCTTTTTCACAATCAAGCCTTAAATCGTCCATAGCTACTGCGTCTCGATAGTTTCTTGTTATCCGGTCTACACGGTAGGCAATAATTGCATTGACTTCACTGTGCTGTTTAACAAAGTCAACCATTTCATTAAACTTCTTTCTAATCTTACGGTCAGCACTTTCTGAAAATCTAAACTCTTGTACAACCTCAAGGTCTTTTTTGATAGCATACTCCCTCAGCGTTTGGAGCTGATTATCTAAGGA
>CAYICZ010000019.1:0-17400 GCA_964362195.1 uncultured Gammaproteobacteria bacterium
AGTGGAAGAAATATATGGAAATACAGTAGAAATTATTAGAAATAGTACAAATCTAGGTTTTTCTGCCGGGAATAATGCGGGAGTAAAAAAGGCTAAAGCTCCTGTTGTTTTATTTTTAAATCCGGATACAGTGGTGGTGGATGGGGCCATCCAGAAATCCTTGGCCTATCTACTCTCTAACCCAGATATTGGGGCCCTCACCTGCCGCGTGGAGTTACCTGATGGAAAAATGGATTATTCCTGCCACAGAGGCTTTCCTACTCCCTGGAATGCTTTTGCCTATTTTAGTGGACTCTCAAAACTTTTTCCCCATTTTCCCATATTCTCCGGTTACACCGCATCTCATTTAGATATTAATAACACCCATGAAATAGATTGTTTAACAGGAGCATTTTTAATGGTCAGAAAAATTGCCGGAGATCAGATAAATTGGTGGGACACTGATTATTTCTGGAACGGAGAGGATATTGAATTTTGCTACTCTCTTAAAGAAAAAGGCTGGAAAATTTTCTTTTACGCAGATGCAAAAATAATTCATTATAAGGGCTCATCAGCGGGAAAAGAAAAAGCAAGAACCATATCGCATGGGGCCTCTGCCATGAGAATTTTTTACAGAAAGCATTATTATGAAAAATACCCCCCTATTTTTCGGGATTTAATTTTGGCAGGAATTAAATTATTAGAACATTACAGAAAGGCAAAACTATGGATCTCTCAGTAATTATTTTAAGCTACAACACAAGGGATATAACCAAAAGATGTTTACAAAAACTTGAGGTTGCAAGGAAATATTGTGAGGGGAAACTAAAGAATAAAATAGAAGTGATTGTTTTGGATAATGCATCTGATGATACCTCAGTTGTTATGATTAAGGAGGATTTTCCCCAAATTAAACTTATTGAATCCAAAGAAAACACCGGATTTTCCAAGGGTAATAACATAGCCATTAAAAAAGCTAAATATCCATATATTTTACTTTTAAATTCAGATGTTTATATTCAGGAAGAGTCTTTGTATAAGGCTTTAGCTTATTTCAGGGTTAATTTAAACTGTGATGTGTTGGGGGCCAGGTTAAATTATGTTACGGGCAAACTGCAGCCCTCAGCCGGAAATTTACCAAATCCCTTTAATATAATATTTTGGATTTTTGGATTATCAGGATTTCACCCAAAATCTAAAAATTTCTTTTCCAAAGCGCACAAAGTGGGTTGGGTAATGGGGGCATTTTTTATGTTTAAAAAAGAAATATATGAGAAAACAGAAGGCTTTGATGAAAATTTATTTATGCATATGGAAGAAATTGAGTGGTGTAAAAGGATTCATGAGGCGGGGTTTAAAGTTTGGTATGTGCCGCAGATTGAAGTTATCCATCTTCATGGGGCTTCAACCAATTTTGATCTAAATGCCTCTTTTTTAAACGAATTAAAAGGAATTAAATATTATCTTAAAAAACATTTCTTCTTTTCTTATTTTATAGTTAAGTTATTTTTAATTTTAGGTCTCATATTAAGGGTAGTTGCATTTTCATTACTAAATAAAACTAAAAGAGCCAGAGTTTATATGGAAGGACTGGGAGTAATATGAAAGTAGTAATTATTACTGTAAATTATAATGGCAAAAAAGATACGCTTGAGCTCCTTGCGTCGCTCAAAAATTTACAAACTAAAACAATTGTAGTAGATAATGCATCATCGGATGGAAGTGTTAGTGAAATCCATAAACTTTTTCCGCAAGTGGATATAATTCAGGCCGGAGCTAATTTGGGTTTTAGCGGAGGATATAACAAAGGCATTGAATATGCTCAAATTTGGGGAGCTGATTTTTTTCTTTTAATAAATAATGATTGTTTAATTAAAGACCCAAATTTACTGGAAGAATTAATTAAAACTTTAAAATCTGATGATAGCATTGGTCTTGTTTCCCCTAAGATTTATTTTGCTCCTGGTTTTGAATTCCATAAAGATAGATATAAGAGTGAAGATAAGGGCAAAGTTATCTGGTTTGCGGGAGGAGAGTTTGACTGGAGTTTTGTGGGCAATAAACACAGAGGAATAAATGAGGTGGATGTTGGGAAATATGATTTAGTTGAAGAGCAGGATATATTTTCCGGCGCTTGTGTTTTAGTCAAAAGAGAAGTTTTTGAACAAGCTGGATTGTTTAATGAAAATTATTTTTTATATTTTGAGGATAGTGAATTTGCAAAAAGAGTCAAAGATGCCGGATTTAAAATTTACTACAATGGGCAGACTTCCCTCTTTCATAAAGTCTCCCAATCAACAGGTATTGGCTCCAAAATAACTGATTATTACCACACCAGAAACAGGCTTATTTTTGGGATAAAATATGGAAAATTTAGAACAAAGTTTGCCCTTTTAAGAGAGGCTTTAAAACTTTTAATATTTGGTCGTCTTGCCCAGAGGCAAGGGGTGCTGGATTATTATCTGGGAATTACCGGCGGACTTACGGAACAGGCAGGAGATATTGAATACCCCTTGAAATTATCTATTGGAATAGTTAACTACAATACGGCTGATTTAACAAAGAAATTGGTGGAAAGTATTTTTAATAAATCTTCAGGTTTTGATGAAAAAACTATGGAAGTAATTGTTTTGGATAATGGCAATATTGATCCATACCCACCGCGCAATGGAATTAAATATTTAAAAAATAATGATAACGAAGGTTTTTCTAAAGGTTATAACAAGACTGTTAAATATTCTCTGGGCGAATATTATTTAATGCTTAATTCTGATACTGAGGTTTTAAAAAATAGCTTGTCAGAATTAATAAAGGCTGAAGATGATAAAAAGGGAGAAGTTGTGATGGGCGGAAAGTTAGTTTTTCCAAATCATTCTTCCCAGGATTCAGTCTTTCACTTACCAAGCTTAACTGGAGCTTTTAAGGAATATTTCCTGAAAAAGTGGGGATCATATTTTATGTATGTGCCTGATGGTGAACATGTAACTAAAGTGGAGGGATTGGTGATGGCATGTTTACTGATTCCCAAAAAGATTTTAAATAAAGTTGGACTTTTGGATGAGAGGACTTTTATCTTTTTTGAAGACATAGAATATTGCAGAAGATTAAAAGAATTTGGGGTGCCTATATATTTTGTGCCATCTGCCAGGTTTATTCATCACCATGGAGCGTCAACTAAAAAAGTCGGGAAAGATAAATCATATGAGCAGCTTAAAAAAGCAGCAGAATATTACCATGGCAGGTTTTATAATTTCTTACTGGGTTGGGTTTTAAGAATAGGCCAAAAACTAGGCAGAGTCCAAACTCCTACTACCAAATGGACTAAGTAGTGTCCAAGGGGAAGGAGTTGAACCTTCTTAAAACGGTTTTACAGACCGTCGCCTCAACCGTTCAGCCACCCTTGGTTGTTTACTAACTGTTGGTAATTATACCTAATTTTCTATATAATCTCTATATGGTCCAAGGTTCATGGAAAGCCAGAAAAGAATATAAAAAAATGTGGAAGTTTAAATTTTTATCTTCCCTTTCCAATGGAATGCTGGTTATTGTTATTGGGTTTTTACTTTTACTTTTTGGAGGCGTTATTTTTTTTGCCATCCAGATCCCATCACCTTCGGATTTAACAACCAGGAATATTGCCTCCTCAACCAAGATTTCTGATAGAAATGGAGAGCTTCTGTATGACATTTACCAAAACCAAAACAGAACCCCAATAAAGCTTTCTGAAGTGCCAACTTATGTAAAAGAAGCAACTATTTCAATAGAAGATAAGGATTTTTATAAGCATTCGGGATTTTCTATAACCGGAATTATAAGGTCTGTTTTTAATTTAGCAGTTCACAGGCAAATTGAAGGAGGAGGTTCTACCCTAACCCAGCAGTTAGTTAAAAATGCCCTGCTTACATCTGACAGGAGTTTTATCAGAAAGATTAAAGAGTTGATTTTAGCTATTCAGGTAGAAAGAGTTTACAACAAGGATCAGATTTTAGAGATGTATTTAAATGAAATTCCCTACGGTGGTACATCTTACGGAATTGAGGCTGCTGCCAATTTGTACTTTGGAAAATCTGCTAAGGATTTGGATTTAGCTGAAAGCTCTCTTTTGGCAGGTTTACCCCAGAGGCCTTCAGTTTATTCACCATACGGAACACATCCGGAACTGGCCAAGGTGCGTCAAAAAGAAGTCTTAACCAGGATGGTGGAAGATAAATATATTTCCCAGGATCAGGCTAATGCTGCCGAATCGGAAGACTTAAGTTATAGAACCAGCCAATCTGAGGTTGGATTTAAAGCTCCACATTTTGTGTTATATGTCAAGGAAAAATTAATTGAGCAATTTGGAGATAAGCTGGTAGAACAGGGAGGATTGCAGGTTATTACAACTTTGGACTACAAGCTGCAAAAAAGTTCTGAGGATATTGTTAAAAAGGAAGTGGATAATCTCTCAGGTGCTCAAGTGGGCAACGGGTCAACTGTTGTACTGGATCCAAAAACAGGTCAGATTTTGGCAATGGTTGGTTCTAAGGATTATTTTGCCAAGTCTGAGCCTGAGGGTTGCCTGGAAGGCGTAAGCTGCAGCTTTGAACCTAATGTAAATGCTACTATCTCTAACAGACAGCCAGGATCTGCCACAAAACCTATTGCCTACTCTAAAGCACTGGAAAAAGGATACACGGCAGCTCAGGTTTATATGGATGTGAAAACTACTTTTCCCGGCGGGGATAAAAAAGATTATGTTCCTGTTAACTATGACGGGCAATTTCACGGACCTGTTCAGATGAGATATGCTTTGGGTAATTCATTTAATATCCCGGCTGTTAAAAATTTAGCCTTAGTTGGAGTTAAAGATGTTTTGGATTTAGGTTATAGAATGGGGCTTTCCACCTGGGAACCGACTGTGGAAAATGTAAATTCTGTGGGACTGTCTTTAACTTTGGGGGGAAGAGAAGTAAGGCTTTTGGATTTATCATCTGCTTTTGGTGTCCTGGCAAATCAGGGTAAGCAGTTGGATCCGGTATCTATACTTAAAGTTACAGACTCCAAAGGTAAAACTTTACTTGAATTTAAGCCTACTGAGGGTAAAAAAGTTTTAGACCCGGGGATTGCATTCATCATCTCCGATATTTTAGCTGATAATGGCGCCAGGACAACTGCTTTTGGTTCAAATTCAATACTTAATATTTCCGGAAAAACAGTTGCTGTGAAAACAGGAACTACAGATCAAAAACGAGACAATTGGGCAATTGGGTATACACCATCTGTTGTGGTGGGAGTTTGGGTGGGCAACAATGATAATTCTGTTATGAGCCCTGTTGTTGCCTCAGGTGTGACCGGCGCTTCTCCTATCTGGAATAAAATCATGAGGGAGGCGCTAAAGGATAAGCCAAACGAGGGTTTTGCAAGGTCTGATAATGTTACTCAAGCGGAAGTTGATGGTTTAATGAACGGAAAGCCGCACGGGGGCTCTCCAACCAGAAAAGAATATTTTATAGCAGGTACAGAGCCTAAGGGAGAATCAGGAGCTTATCAAAACCTAAAGGTCTGCAAGTCTAATCCACACAGACTGGCTAATGACAATGAAGATGGGGATCAAAAAGATGTAGTTGTTTTGAAAGAGGATGATCCAACAGGATTTAATAAATGGCAGGAAGGTATAGATCAGTGGGTGCTGACAGCTGCAAACCCCTTTTTTGCGGGAGCAACAAAAGGTTGTTCAGGTGTGCCTGGATTTAGTGTAGGCACTGGTGGAATTATAGAAATAGTAAACGTGGGTAATGGAGCCAATGTGCCAAGAGTATTTGATGTTTTGGCTAAAGCCAACTCACCTGCCGGAGTTAAGAAAATTACCTGGCTAATTGATGGATCTCAAAAATCTACTCAAACATCAGAGCCATTTGCTTTGCATGTTGAGTTTCCAAAAGAAGACAAAGGCTCACACACTATTACTGTTACATTGGAAGATAATAACGGCGGTACCTTTTCCTCCTCAATCGGCGTAACTGTTGCATTATAGCCCATAGTTTGGTATAATACCAAGCTTATGATTACAGATACCTTAGTAAATCTTTCAGCAGCTGCGATCTTGGCTCTAGGTCAGCTGGTAAGTCCGGCTATATCTGAGAATATACTTTCTTCCCGTGAGATGTCTTTAGAGAAAAGATATTACCCTGTTCAAAAAGAGAATATCTTGCTAAACATGGCATATATGGATGGAAGAGTTACGAAAAAAGAAGATATTAATTGGGACCTGATAAACAAGCCTTTTACTTATGCTTTTGTTTTGGAACCTGGTAAAACTTTTGCTTTTCATGATGATGTGCTAGATCAGTATAAAGATAGTCTGATTAAGACAACTCAGGCTCATTTTAATTCTCAGGAAGGTTTTAAATCCAGTGGATATTTATTTGGAGATGGAGTTTGTCACTTAGCCTCTTTAATATACTGGGTGGCCAAAGATGCAGGATTGGAAGTTAATGCTCCGACTAACCATGATTTTATGGCTATTCCGGAAATCTCTAAAGAATACGGAGTATCCATTTATAATAATCCTTTCTCAAAAGGCTCAAACGCCTGGCAAAATTTATATATAACTAATAACAAAGAAAAAGCCATTACCTTCAAATTTGACTATGACGGCACTAACCTAAAAGTCTCTGCAGTTGAAGTTAACTAATCCCTATTTCTAAAACAGCCACACGTTTTTCAATTCCCAACTTATTTAAAACTCTTAAGTGAACTTCAGCTAAATTTTCCAACTGCCTTTTGGGATGAAATAATGTTTTATTTAGCTTTACACCTCGAAGGTGTAAGCTCAAATTTTGGGAAATTTGATAAAGTTCTGCTAAGGGGTTATCTGTACCATTCATTAAAGCAATAGATAATCTATAATCCTCTACCGGATTTCCATCCGGGCCTACATTAAATGCTTTTCCGATTTCAAAAATAGCTATATCCTTAAACCCTTTTCTAATATTTCTTCCCACCACTTCCACTAAATTTGGCCATAAATTTTGCCTTAGATACTCTGTTTCAGATGAGATTGGATTGGAAATCTTCACCATACTTTCTTTCTTTATTCCAAGTGTTTCTATAATTTGAGTTGAATAAAAAGAATAGGTCTGTACTTCTGTTAATCCGGCTTTAACTAAAGCCTCTCTTAAATCAGATGTTCTTTCGAACAGAGGGTCTTCTTTTTGCAGTGGTTTAGATTCAGATACTTTCTCTGCAGGAATTTTTTCATATCCATACATCCTGGCAACTTCTTCTACTAAATCTTCTTCTATATTTACATCCAGCCTCCAATATGGAACAGTTACTTCCCACGCACGCAAGGCTGGTCCTTGTGAAGCTAAAACAAAGTCCAGATCCTCCAAGTATTTTTCAACTTGTTTATCTTCAAAACTTACCCCGACCAAATCTTCCAGTTTTTTCTTAGTCAGGGATATTTCTCTTAATTTATCCTCAAAATCCCCAACCATGGTAACTGCTGTGACTTTTCCACCCAGTTCCTCATACATTTTAATAGCAGCATTTAAAGCCTGGAGTAATCTTTTTTTGGTTAAACCATGCTGGAATCTTTTGGAAGCCTCAGATTGTAAACTTAATCTGGTGGCAGTCTTCTTAAGATTAACAGGGTCAAATATAGCTGCTTCAAGCAAAATGGTACTGGTTGTTTGATTAACTTCAGAATCTTTTCCGCCCATCACACCTGCCAGCCCCAGGGCATTTTGAGAATCAGCAATAAGTAAATCTGATTCTTCCAGGTCTCTTGTTTTCCCGTCTAAAGTAGTAATCCTTTCCCCTTCTTTTGCTGTTCTAACTAAAATATTTTCATCTTTAACAGCCCTTGCATCAAAAGCATGCAAAGGCTGGCCATATTCCAGCATGATTAAATTTGTTATATCAGTTATATTGTCTACTGACCTCATTCCTGATTCTTCTAATTTTTTAACCCACTCCTCCGGGGATTTTTCTACATTTAATCCTTCTATCTTGGTTATAGTATAAAAAGGAGCAAATTCAGGGTTTAAAATCTCTACCTTTGTATTCGGTAAGCTGTTCTTATTCCAGGCGAAATCAGCCTCCTGTGGCTCCTCAAAAAGCAACTTGGAGCCGGTTATGGCAGCTACTTCATAAGCCACACCACGCATGGAAAGTAAATCTGCCCTGTTATAGCCTTTCATATCCAGTTCTATTAATTCCTCAGTTACTTCTTTTGTGCTGACAGATTTTAAAGTCAGGAGCTTAACCAGCTCTTCAAAAGAGCAATTTATATCAACTAATCCTTTAAGCCAGCTTTTACTTACTTTCATATAATTTTAGATCCCCGCTATTAAAAAGCCTGATATCCTCTATTCCATACTTGATCATGGCCATTCTGGCAGGGCCAAATCCCCAGGCTATACCTGAGTATTCATTCGGATCAATTCCTCCGGCCTTTAAAACATTAGGGTGGATCATGCCAGCTCCTGCAATTTCCAGCCAGCCAATCCCGCCGCACACCTTACAACCCTGCCCTTTACAAAAGATACAAAGCGCATCCACTCCAACTCCCGGTTCTACAAACGGATAATATTTAGGTTTTAGTCTTACCTTTATATCTTTTCCTAAAGTAGCCTTAAAAAAATATTCGGAAAGATACTGCAAATTTGCCATACTGACTTTTTTATCAACATATATAAGTTCAAACTGCTCAAAAGTATGCTCATGTCTGGCATCCAGATTTTCATATCTGAAACATCTGCCAATGTTCATCAGCCTGATTGGTGGTTTACTGCTTTTCAGTGCACGAATCTGTGAGTTTGATGTGTGAGTTCTCAGTAATAGCTTGTCGCTTATATATAATGTGTCCCAGAGATCCCTGGCAGGGTGATTTTCAGGGATATTTAAAACCTCAAAATTATTATAATCAGTATCAATTAATGGTGCATCAATTTGAACAAAGCCTAATTTATTAAAGATTTTGGCTGTTTGTTCCTCAAATGATGCTAGCGGATGCATATGTCCTTTTCTTTTAGCTTGCAACCCCCGAGGTTGCATCGTAAACTTTTCATTTTCCAGGGATTTATAAATTAACTCGTTAATTGTTAATCGTTTATCGTTAATCGCTTTTTCCAGCTCCTGTTTGATCTGATTAAATAATGGTCCTACAGTTCTTAACTCTTCTTTAGGCAAACTTTTAAATTGGTGAGAAAGCTCATCAATTTGGCCGTTTTTACCAAAAAGCCCAATAAAAATCTCATCCAAATCTCTTAAAGATTTAGCTGATTTAATCTTATTTAAATAATCCGTTTGAATTTCTTTTAGCTTATCTTCCACAAATCTGATTCTAGCACAAATTAAGCGGAGACTTCAGCTAGTATTTTTTTAAAATCTTCCGGGTTATTAACAGCTAACTCAGCCAGGATTTTTCTGTCCAGTTTTATGTCTTTAGTCTTTAGTTGGTTTATAAATTTAGAATAACTTAAACCCTCTGCCCTGACAGCATTTCCCAGCTGGATTATCCAAAGCCTTCTCATATTTCTCTTTCTTAGTTTTCTTCCGGCAAAAGCATATTCCCCGGCATGAAGCAAAGCAGACTTAGCTTCTCTGACAAGTTTACTCCTGCCGCCTCGAAAGCCTTTTGTTAGCTCATGTAGTTTTTTATGTTTTGCATGTGAGGTAACACCTCTTTTAACTCTTGCCATTTTACTTTATCTCTCCTTTTCTTAATTTAAACGGACTTATAATTTTACTCCAGATTCCGCCTCTGTTTACTTTTGCGTATATCTGAGCATTAGAGCTTGCATTTTGTGATCTTGCTGTTTGTCTGAAATTTCTTGTTTCTCTGCCCATATTATAGTCCCATTATCTTTTTTAACCCTCTTGTTGCTCCCACAAAATAAGTTGTTGTTTTCTTTTGTCTATTTATGGCTGTTTTACTTTTATGTCTTTTTAGATGT
Source organism: uncultured Gammaproteobacteria bacterium (assembly GCA_964362195.1). GTDB lineage: Bacteria > Patescibacteriota > Microgenomatia > Daviesbacterales > UBA10151 > CAYICZ01. The sequence continues at coordinate 9,921 of CAYICZ010000019.1, forward strand.
CCGGAACCTAATTGATGCTTTCTTAGAATCTTACCTGAGCCGGTAAGTTTAACTCTTTTTGAAAATGATTTTTTAGATTTCTGTTTTGGCATAGACGGCGAGTATTATACAGCCTCTTCGGTTACTTTTCCACCCCTGGATTTAGAAAGGATAATAGAAAGATTTCTACCTTCAAATTTAGGCTCTCTTTCCACACTAGCTTTATCACCGAGTAATGCCAGGGCTTTGTTTAAAACATTCCTGCCAAGTTCAGGATGAGCCATTTCCCTGCCTTTAAATTTAACCACCAGTTTGACTTTATGGCCCATTTTTAGAAATTCTTCAGTTTTGGCCAGCCTGACTTTAATATCATGTTCTTCAATCCTGGGTGATAACCATAGTTCTTTTAATCCACCTGCAGAGTCTTTCCTGGAAGTTTTGTCTTTTTTATTCTCTTCATATCTAAACTTTTGAAAATTAACAATTCTGGCAACAGGTGGATCTGCCTGGGAAGCTACCTCTACCAAATCCAATCCTAATCCTTTGGCCTTATCCAAAGCCTCTTGTTTGTCTATTATTCCAAGTTGGTTACCTTCATTATCTATGACTCTAAGTTTTGGGGATTGGATATTCCAATTTGTTCGGTAGAATTTCGCCATCAGTTGGGTGAATTTATATTATCACTTTCTTGTATTTATCTCCAGTGTTATTTTATCTATAAATTTATTTATATCCATTGCTCCCAAATCTTTTTCATCCCTTGTTCTTACGGCTACTGTTTTCTGTTCCTCTTCCCTATCTCCAATAATTAACATATAGGGAATTTTTTGAAGTTGAGCATCCCTTATTTTTGACTGCATCTTTTCAGCCTTTGTATCAATCTCAACTCTGATGTTTGCACTCATAAGGTGTTCGAGTACATTTTGTGCATATTTATTATGTCGATCAGCAATGGGTATAATTTGTACCTGTATAGGCGACAGCCAGGTTGGAAAAGCACCCTGATACTGCTCTGTAAGGATTGCAATAAAACGTTCAAAAGAACCAAAAATAGCTCTATGTACCATCACCGGTCTTTTTTTCTTTCCATCAGCATCAATATATTCAAGTTTAAATGCTTCAGGCATATGAAAGTCCAGCTGGACTGTGGCCAGCTGCCAGTCCCTGCCCTGGGAATCTTTAATATGAACATCAATTTTTGGACCGTAAAATGCTCCATCACCCATTTTGTCACCGGCTTTAATGCTTTTTTTATCCAAAGCATCAGTCAAGGCCGTTTCGGCCTTATCCCAATTTTCATCTGATCCGGCTCTAACTTCCGGTCTGGTGGCCAGTCTAAAATCGTATTCAAATCCAAACATTTTATAAAAGCTTATCATCATATCTAAAATTTTGGATACCTCATCAAAAATCTGATCTTCGCTGGCATAAATATGAGCATCGTCCATGGTTAGCTGCCTGACTCTAAGTAACCCATTAACTTCTCCTGATTTTTCTCTACGGTGCAGTCTACCAATTTCTGATAATCTTAAAGGGAGTTCTCTATATGATCTTTGTCTAAATCTATAGAGAATTATTGACTCAGGACAATTCATAGGTTTTAAGGAATAAGTAACAGGGTTTGAATCGTCTGCTTCATCTGAAAGTTGCAAGTTGTACATATTATGTTCTCCAAATTTTTCCCAATGACCTGATTGTTTAAAAAGATCAGACTTAACCATGACAGGAGTGGAGGTTTCTAAATATCCGGCTTTTTCTGTTAGTTCCCTGATATATTTTTCCAGCTCTTTAAAAATTACCATGCCTTTCGGAAGCCAAAAAGGAGCCCCAGGTGCTATATCACTGGTAAAAAATAACTCCAGTTCCTGCCCGATTTGTTTATGATCTTTTAAGTCACTCATCCCTAAATGATATTCTGTGTTGAGGTTGATGTAAAGACCTGATAAAATTTGGAAGTATCTTATGGGCACTTAGCTCAGTTGGTAGAGCGACCCCTTGACGTGGGGTAGGTCGGGGATTCAAGTTCCTCAGTGCCCACCATTAACCTGTTGCCTGGAAAGAAAGATTACCCTGGCCTGAGCCCTGGGTACCGGATCCACCTTCAAATGCAGCATTCATGGCAGATGCTCTAGGAGCAGTTTGAGCAATGCTTACTTCCTTTTGTTTTTTGTCTGCTTCCCTACTTTGTTCTACTAGTTTCTTTCTAAGTTCTGCCCATTGATAAATGCTTCTATTATTTTTATAACTTGCCTGATAATGCAGCAGCTCATTTTTCTGCTCTGTTGGCAGATTTGTCATAACATCATTTATTTCTTCCTCAAATAACATCCTGTTTTTGGCCTGCTCAGCCCTTTGGGTATCATCTTTTAAGGCTTGATAGAAGATTTTCTTGGCCTCCACCTCTTCTTTCTTTTTAAATTCAATAGATCCTGATGAAAACTTCTCAGGATTTGATTTTTGTTCCGGCATTTCGGTTTTTTCTCCTGCAATATCCTGACCTAAACTAAATATATCTTTGATAACTCCGCCAACCCCCTGGACTATAGCAGATGCTGAGGGGGCTTCCATCTCAAAACCAATTTCATCAAACCCTCCGAAAATTTGGGATGGCTTTAGCTTATTATCATCTGATTTTGTAGACAAAAACGGATTCATAAGACTTTAATTATATAACTTTGAGCCTAAAATTTCAAATGTGCCCAGGAGAGGAATCGAACCTCCACGCCCTTACAGGCAATAGGTCCTAAACCTATCGTGTCTGCCATTTCACCACCTGGGCTTGTTTGTATTTTAACAGATTAAGAGAATTTTTTAATGGCTACAGAGTGGGCTTGGGATTCTAGGGAATCATCTAAGGGTTTAAGTTCAATTTCTTTGCCATACTTTACTTCCAAAGCCTTTTTAAGAAGCCAGTCTGCCAGTTTGGGATTTTTAGGTAGAAGCGAGCCGTGCATGTAGCAGCCAATAGCATTTTTATACATACAACCTTCTGTGTGGTCTTTTCCATTATTCCCAAATCCTTTTTTAACCATTCCTAATGGAACAGCATTTTTCTTAAAGATTGTTTTACCTGAGTGATTTTCAAATCCCACCAGAGTGCCAAACATGGAATCTATCACAATATTCCCAATCATCCTGTCATGACTTGCTAAAGTGTATGCAGGAAATATACCGACTCCTTCAAGTTTTGGGCCTTTGTGCGGTTTGTAGTATTCACCTAAAAGTTGATAGCCACCACAGATAGACAGTAATGGTACTCCTCTTTTAATTTCTGACTTGATCACTTTGCCCTTCTCACTCTTCACCAAATCTGCTGCCACCAATTCCTGTTGCTGATCCTGTCCTCCTCCAAAAAAGAATAAATCTATCTCTCCTTTTTTAATTTTTGACTTTAAACTTTTTACCTTTAACTTAACTTCAATTCCTCTCCACTCAGCACGTTTTTTAAGGCAAATTATATTGCCAGAGTCTCCATAAATATTCATTAAATCTCCATACAGGTAACCAATATCCAATATCCAATTTCCAATTTCCAATTTAATTCTCCTCCCAATAATTTTTCTTAATACCGGATTTAGTAAGGATGCCTTGAAGCTCGAGCATGGCAGTGTATGTCGGAAGGATAAAAAGATGTCCTTTTAAGCCTTTTCTAGCCTCTCTTAGGGCATTTTCCAGGTCAGGTTCTATCTTTATTTGTTTAGGGTCAAAACCTGCATATTTTAATCTATTTGCCAGATCGTATGCTCTAGTGCCAGATACAAAGCATTTGACATTTAACATTTGAGATTTGAGATTTTCAAACTGGGCATCCCAAATCCAGGAAACATCTGTACCGTCAGCTAAATTATCATTTAAAGCCAGTAGCAATCTGTCACCTGGTTTAATTTGTGGTGATATTGTCTGGAATACTTGCGTTGCTCCTGCAGGATTTTTAATTAAAAAAATATATCCAAAGTCTAATTTTTCGACTCTTCCAAAAGCCGGCCGGAAACTTTTTAAAGAAGAAATCATTTTTTGACTGGAAAATCCGAGTTCATGTCCTGCATAAAAAGCAGCTAAAAAGTCATAAATATGATAGAGACCGGGAAGAGGCAAATTAATCGTTAATCGTTTTAGATCGTCAGATCGCAAGCCTTGCTTATCGTTTATCGTTAATCGGAAAGTAGATCCAGCCAGACCGTCAAATTTAATATTCTTAATATTCTTTTTGCTGAATTTAATAACTCTACCCTTAAAATGCTTTTCAAGTTTGTCTAAATTCGGATCATCAGCATTTATTAAAACAATAGTTCTTGGATCAAGTTTGACAAGTGTTTCACACCAGCGATTGACAACCTTATCCACCTCACCATATCTATCAAGCTGGTCCCTGGATACATTAAGAAAAACCACTAAATCCGGTTTAAGTTTTAGAGCAACAGAATTAAAAGCGAACTCATCCAGCTCCCAAATACCCAAATTGTCATTTAGCTTGACACCTCGAAGGTGTAAACGTGAATTTTGGATTAATGTTGAGGCAATGCCACGCTCTAAATTGGATCCTGTATGATTTCTGATAACTTTTAAACCTACCTCCTTCGCAAAGTGTACAACCATTCTGGCAGTAGTGGTTTTACCATTTGTGCCTGTAATTATTATATTAGTGGGGATTTTTGAAGACAATTTTTTTACCAGTTGTGAATCTAATTTTAGAGCATATAATCCAGGTGCTGCAGATCCTCCTCCCAGATTAAATTTTCTAGAAATAAAACTAATAGATTTGCCCAGGATAATTGCAGATAAAGTACGCATGTGGCAATTATATATTAATTAGCAGCTATCTGCCCGGAAATAGCAGCAATATTAGGAGAGGATTCAATTTGAGTTGAAATTTTCTCCTTATAAATTGTGGCAAATTTTTCCAGATCGTTCATAAAATAGCTGACATGAATTCCCCAGAAAGGTGACGCAGCATAGATTCTGTTTATAGAAAAAGGATCATTTAAGCCTTTATTTAAATAGTTTTCTCTTAAACCTTTTGCCACTACATAGATTCCATCTGTCCACGAATCAAAATATATAGCCTGAGTTCCATAAACTCCCCAGCCATAGGCATTGTAACCACCGGGAATGTGTTTGCCAAAAGTTGATTCAACTCCGGCAATGGCCGGTAACATTTTCCAGTCCAGATTATATAACCTGGCTGCATCAATAAAATCCTGAGCATGATATTGCATTGGTGAGTTAAACTTAGCTAAGTATACTTGTAATATTCGTGCCTGTTGATCTAACTTTTTAGAAATAACCTGCTCATTTTGTACAGTTAAATCTTTAGTAGCTCCGGAAGCTCCCGCCTCTATATTTGTATATTGAAACAAAGTGGAAAGGAAGAATATTGAAAGAGCTAAAATTGTTATTTTTTTAGTCATTTAAAAATCCTAATATCTTTAGGACAGATATCAGGATAAGCTGCCTAGTATAGCAGATTTGGGGCTTTAAGTCAAGCTAACGGAGCTCTTCCATGAAGATGGAAACGCCTTTGGCCCAGGGGCCACCTAAGGCAATAGATGGTGGCGTGTATTTTGCCATAATTTCCTCAGGTTTGCTTAAACCTTTATTTAAATAATCCTCCCGCAAACCCTTTCCTACTCTTTCAATTGCATCCAGAAAGGAGGCAAACCTTAAAACTGAACCTCCATAAATTCCATAACCAAATGGATTTTTTGAGTTCCCGATAACTTTTTTGCCTCCGTTTGATTCCTGCATGGCAATTGCCGGAAGCAGCCGCCAGTCAAGGCTATATTTATCAGCTACAGTCACAAATTCATTGGCAAATTCAGAGAGGGGTGCATTGTATCCTTTAAAAAAGTTCTCAATAATTTTCGCTCTGGCATCTTCTTTTTCTATATTTTCAGATACCTGCATGCCGTTTTCCGGCAGCGATGCATAAATTTTAAAGTTTTGGCTTACCAGGTTAATAGTTTTTGCCGTTGTTATATATAAAGTAAACAGGAGTCCGAATATTAAGGCAGTAACTGCTGATCCGAACCAGGCAGCTACAAACCACATGGAATTCATGTGTCTACAGTAAACAAAGTTGATCTAAATTGTCAAGGTAGAACCTGCCAGTTTTTGAGTATCATGTCTGAATAAATGTTCTCTAATGTGATACACAGCCAAAGATTTTTCTACTATCTTTATTCCGGGAGCTATTTTTTTACACTCAGCCTCATCTACCTTTACGGGCTGCTGTCTGTCTTTTTTATAAACCTTAAGAATTTCTGCGTCTAATCCGTTTGAATTGGCAATTAAATAATCAATTCTTTTATTAGTTCCCAGATAATAGATAAAATTTTTCAGGTAATCAGAAGCTTTAAAATTATCTGTTTCCCCCACCTTGGTCATTAAATTTAAAACCACAATTACTTTAGCTTTTGACTGCTCAATAGCCTCTTTAACTCCGGCTACTAAAAGATGAGGCAGTATGCTGGTATATAAATCCCCGGCAGAAAAAATGATTTTTTCCGCATCAAGAATAGCTGCAATGACTTCCGGATTAGGATCAGCATTGGTTTCAAAATAGATTCTGGTAATTTTTTTCTTTGGATTATAATCAGTCCTTTGTCCTCTTAAATCAATATTAGTTTCTCCTTCCAGCTCTTCTCCGCCCTCCAGTTTAGCCATTAAATTAAGCTCTGATAGAGAAACCGGTAAAACTCTTCCCCTGATTCTAAAAAGCAGTCTTTCAGCCTCAGTCCCTCTGTCCGGTCCTTTATAAATATGTTCCAGTCTTGCAGCAATTAAGTTTCCTAAACTGTGTCCTTTAAGCGGACCTTCAATATCAGCCAGCCTGTCATCAAATAATTTTTGGGCCACTTGTCTTTGTTTTGTATCTTCCATTAAAGCCAGCAGGCATTGTCTGATATCTCCGGGAGGAAGTACCCCCAGCTCTGTCCTGAGCCTTCCTGAAGATCCGCCGGAATCCCAGGTTCCGACAATTGCAGTTATTAAATCCGGTTGATTTAACTCAACCAGTCCCCGAAGGAGCGAGAAGTGTCCGGTTCCTCCGCCAAAAGTAACTATCTTTTGCTTATACATTTTGGTTATTATAACAGTTCTTGGTATAATTCGGAAAGAAGTTGAGCGAGTCGAAGTGGCGGAATCGCAGACGCGCAGGCCTCAGAAGCCTGTCCCGAGCAATCGGGGTGGAGGTTCAACTCCTCTCTTCGACACAAATGCCGGGGTTGTGAAATGGTATACACGCTACCTTGAGGTGGTAGTGCCCGTAAGGGTGTGCAGGTTCAACTCCTGTTCCCGGCACTGAAAGGGACTTTTGAAAAGAGCCGGAAGGTTGGCTCTGCGCGGGGGTAGGCGCGCAGAGCTCTGCAAAGCCCTTTTTGAAGGTGGGGGCGAGCCGCCGATTAGTTAAAAAGAAGTTCGAGCCGACAGTTTTTGCTCCGATTGCTAAATCGGAGCATGTATTTTTTGCGCGCGCGATTTTTGCGCACGATAGTGCGCTACC
>CAYICZ010000020.1:0-4541 GCA_964362195.1 uncultured Gammaproteobacteria bacterium
TGGTGGAAACATCAAAATAGGTCTCCGGTTTTACTCCAATATTTTCTACTATCCGGGGAAATACGGTTACAAAAGTTGAGTAGGAAAAAGCCATGGTTGTACCAATGGCCACGAGTGTATCCATATTGGCAGTCCGATGGCGCAAGGCAGGAAGTGTGGCCCTGTAAAATGTCAACCCTGCCCAAAACTGCACCGGAATTGCTAAAATAAGTTGCACAAAGAAATTTTGTAAGATGGTAGGGGAAAATTGTACAAGGCCCGGAAAAGATCCCCAAACTATCAAACTTCCCAAAAACAGGCTTAAAAATACTTTGTTACGCAAAGCCTTAAGCTCTTTTTCTTTTTCCTCTTTTTGCTGATCCTCTGTTTTTAGCTCCTGCTCCAATCCTGTTTTGTAACCAACGTTTGCCACGGCTGAAACTAAATCAGAATCGCTCACCTTTTGCGGATCATATGTTACACTTGCCTGCTCGGTTGCCAGATTCACCACACAATTTGAAACACCCTCAACTCTACCTAAGGATTTCTCCAAAACCCTGACACAAGAGGCACAGTGCATACCTTTAATAGGAAATGTTTTTTTGACTTCAGTCATATTATTTAACAATGATCTTTCCGTGGTACATATTCATACTGCAGGAATATGTATATTCACCAACCTTTTGCGGGGTAATCTCCACAGTCACTTTTTGATTAAGAGGCAACTCCTTGCGGATTTTAAAATCCCCTAATATTACTTCTGATAGACATTCAGTTGGATCTGTCCTTATAAAATTAATTTTGGTCAGTTTTCCTTTAGGAATAGAGATTACCTCCGGTGAATAGCCTCCTTCCACCTTAATATCTACTTCACCAGCAACATTAACTTCTTTCTCTTTTTTCATCAGAAAAAACCAAAAGGTAAAAGCTATCCCTAATAGCCCAAAAATAATAACTAAAATCTTGTCTATACTCATTAATGTTTATGACCACCTTTCTTATGCATAAAAAACATCATTAACGGACAGGCCAATACTAACAGTAACAGTAAAATGGTATTAATATCCATATCGTTCACCTCCTTTTGATAAAACTTTTTACAAATCCCACCTAAATATTCTATCCGATCCTTCAATATTGGAAATGGTTAATTCTACAAACTTGACCTGCTTGGAAATAGCGGGAAAGATCAGTTCACCTGACAGATGGTGTCCGCCAGATCCTCCAGTCCAGGAGAGAGGCTGGTAATTTCTACCTTTATCATCAGTTAATCTGGATATTTTCATCAGGTTATAATTTAACTCAATTGTATGAGTGTCAAACAGTACTTTAAACTCCACATTAGCATTAAATCCTAAAGATATCGGTGTCACCTCCACTGTAACTCCATTCTGTTCAGTCTTCTGGCTTTGATAAATCTTCTGTTGTATTTGGTCATTATCCTTTAATGCACTAACTTTGAAAATAGAAATCAGCCATAAGCCTGTTAAAAAAATCAAAGTACCGGTTAAAATTATTCTCAATTTTTTCATCGCATCCTCCTTACTTGTCTCACCATCACAAAAATCCCCGCCAAATTTGACAGAATTCCCAAGCCTAAGAACCATTCCTGATAAGTTGCCAAAAATGTGGCTGCCGCAACCAATCCCAAAAACGGTAAAATATCCGTCAGATGATGGGCACAACAAGCCAACATGGCAACTGATGAAGTAGTAGCGCTTGTGGCTGTGGCACCGGTCACCATATTGCCACCTGTTTTTTGGCAATTCCTCAAATAACTGAACAATCCCACCTGAATACCAAATCCCAAAATTAGGGGAGCTACCCAAAATTTAAGCTTTCCAAGCTCGCTTATTGTATAATCCCACGATCCTGATCCCAACCTCATCACCACAAAGTAAATAGCCAAAAGGCTAATACCCGCCATCAATCCGTAAATTATCGGTTTGCCCATTTATTGTATAAAGAAATGGTGCCATAGGTCGTTACCCATGTCAGACCCACTGCACTCACCAAGCCCCAAAGTATTGACCCTAAATTTGGACTGAATGTTGCTTTAACTGACTCTAAATTTATGGTATGCATCCAAGATTGGGCAACATTAAAAAGCAAATCCGGCGCAATGTATGACAAAGTAGCACAAGCTACCACCCAAACTGCCATCACAGCCGAAGCTGCATTTGCAAAAGCTGTTGCATTTAACATTTTTCTCACCTCCTTAAATTAATACTACACTTTTTTTGAGACCCAATAAATAAAGTATATTATCAGCAGAAGAAAAATTATATTTAAGGCAGCATTTGGACCGATCAGAGAATTAACAGCCCCCAAAACATCTTTGAGTACCCTGGTAAAGCCATCCATCCCCTCCGGAGAAAGTCTGCCTGTTACAGTTAATCCTAAAGCTGCTGTCCCAGTAATCAAAAAAACTACCGAGGCAATTATATTACTAATTAGCAGTGTATAAGATTTACCAAAAAGATCTAAGACCGCAATTGGCCTTCTTAGTATCGCCATTTTTGGCATCTTGTTTGACAGAAAAACTGCCATGATTAGAAGTGGCACTACCATACCCAATACATACATACCGCCTATCAGTAGGCTTCCTAAAAAGCTGGGGGAGAGCAAAGTTAAAGCCATAATACCGATCAAAACCGGGGCACAACAGGCGCTGGTGATACCAGAAATTATCCCCAAAGTAAAAATTGATACCACATCTGTTCTACCTCTAATATTTACCCCAGGCAAATTTGGCATTGGCATTTTTACCCCTAGCAAGGTGGTTATAGCCACTAAAATCATTACCATCCCACCCAAGATATAAATAAGATCATGGTAGCGAAAAAGCGCTTTGGAGACTAAAGCTACTCCTAAAACTGCCGGCATTAAGGTTACAAAAATTCCCGCCCCAAAAATTAAGGTCATGAAAACCACTTTTTCTTTTTCCTTAAAAACGCTGCCTAAATAAGCCGGCAGCAAAAAGGTGATGCAGCAGGGAGCAAATAAAGCCACCATTCCGGCCACAAATGCGGCAATTAGTGAGGTTTGAAAAAAAATATTCTCCATTTAGACACCACAGCCTCCCCCGCCTCCGCCAACCCCGGGAACGGATTGGATAGATTGTTTAATCCGCTGGGCGCCTTGGGCAGAAGAATAGGCAGAAGATAAAGCCAGCTTTGGATCAACATTTTTCCATTTAGTCCCTTGCTTGTCAAAGTAAACTGCCATCTCTATATAATTTTGCGGAAACCAGAAAGAATTGAACGCTAACAGATCTTTATAAATTTGTTCTTCAGATAAACCATTATAAACTGCCAGTTCAATATAACCCAAAGCAGCCATGCCGTGGTTGCAATCGGGAAAGTAGGTGGAGTTGCCACAGCAGGGACGAAACACATTCTCGGCAATCCTTTTGACAAGATCCTGTTGTTCATTTGTCAGGGGAATAATTGGCGTGGAAGAATAAATCTCCATGGCAGGCTTTGTTCCCAGAGTCCACCCGCCGGTAGAAGCCATATTACCGGTTTCAATCCCTTCTCCTCTCATTGGACCTTCGTCTAAAACTTTACTTTTGTTTACCAGTCCCAGCGCCCATAGAGTGTTAACCATAAAGCGGGCATTCTGTTCATTAATAGTAATATTTTCATCCCAGGATCCCTCCATATATTTCATATGGTCTGCACCATCCGATGAGGCAGTAAAAATCTGCTCATATTTTTGTTTATCAATTGCCCCTGACTCCACCAGTTTTTTTCCTAAATCTTTCCATTTAAGGGAAGTCTGATAACCTTTTTGCGGCAAAACTTCCTGTTTTAGCGCAGCCACCATTTGAGCAGGATCTAAGCTCTTAGAAAGTTCCTTAATATCTTTTTGCAGCTGCTGTTTCATCAGGTAGTATTGGCCAAAACCCATAGCCAAAGTTGAATTTAATACTATTAAAAGCACCATCCATAAAGGGACAGCTTTAGACAAAAACTTTTTCATTTCACTACAACTCCTTTTAAGGAAAATTCTAGATTAGGATTATTTATGTCATTAGTCTGCATAGAGATTAATCTTTCCATTGGCCCCACGCCGGTTGGTCCATGAAAATCCGGATCAAAAACAACCATAAGGGAGGCTTCTTTACCTGAAGCGACCTCTCCCACCCAGGAAGAAGTTGTGTGCATACCAAACTTCGGGCTGGTTTTTCCGTCAATTGTTAATTGAGCGAAGGTACAAGCACATGAAGTTTTTATGTTAGTCAGCTGTAATACGTCAGTGCCGGTATTTTTAATGGTAAAACTTTTAGTAACATTACCTCCGCTATAAGGAATAGTTCCCCAATCGTGGGTTTTTTGATCAACAGACACTTTGGCATTTTGAGATGAAGTCACCTGAACAGGATTGGCAGTGGTCACAGACAAAATATAAACTCCACCCACCAGAATTAAGAGTGTTAAGACTACAAAACCGATAATAATTTTTTTATCATTCATATATTATTTGCTCTTTTTTAAAACACTCATTATTTCGTTTATTGACGTTTCTGCCTCGCCTTTTTTGATATGGTCAACAACGCA
>CAYICZ010000020.1:4551-15539 GCA_964362195.1 uncultured Gammaproteobacteria bacterium
GCAACCCTTCAGATGATTTTCCAAAACCAGGGTGTCTGCTTCCTGCAGCGCCCGTTGAACTGCCTGGGATTGATGGATTACATCAATACAATACTCTCCATCCTCAACCATTTTTAAAACTTTTTTTAAATGCCCCTGGGCAATTTGCATCCTATGAAGTATTCTTTCCCTGGTATTTTTTGGCCTATACATAAATATAGTATATCCCCCCATAGGGGATATGTCAAATTGAATTATATACGGATTTTTACTAAGAGAGCAGAACTCCTCCATCTACCACAATCTGCGAACCTGTCATATAAGAAGACATATCTGATGCCAAAAATAGGGCAACTTTACCGATATCATCGCTCTCTCCCATCCGATGCATTGGGATTTTTTGCTCAAAAGCTTCAAGTGCTTTTGCATCCATCCCTGCTGCTTCAACACCCGGAGTAGCAATACCACCCGGAGCAATAGCATTAACCCAAATTTTATGTTGCGCATATTCTAATGCAGCATTTTTGGTAAAACCCCACAATCCGTGTTTGGAAGAGTCATAATGAGCCAGCCCAATCATAGAAGGATGCAAAGCATCAATCGAGGTAATATTAATAACTTTTCCTCCATTACCCTGTTTGATCATCTGGTCAGTTGCATACTTTGTGCAAAGAAAAGCTCCTTCCAGATTAATTGCTAACACTTTATCAAAATCCTCAAAGGTCATCTTAGATAAAGGAATCGAAGGATATATACCTGCATTATTAACTAAAATATGAATGCCTCCAAAAGAAGATACTGCTTCCTCAATCATTTCTTTAACATCTGCTTCTTTTGATACATCACACTCAATACCTAAAGCTTTCCAGCCTTTAGCACTTAAATCTGCAGCAGACTCTTTAGCTTTTATTGAATCTAAGTCAGCTATTAATACAGCAGCTCCTGCTTCTGCTAATCTGTATGCAATCCCAAATCCAATACCCGAAGCTCCCCCTGTCACAACAGCTACTTTTCCTGAAAGATTAATTATTTGACTGATTGGCATTAGATAGTTCATACTGTTATAGTATATTTAGTTACCTTTAGTGTCAATGAAAAATAACGCCCATCCTTATCATTACTCTGAAAATAAAAGTATTATTCAAAGATTAATAGATTTTGGGGTACCTTTGGGACTGCTCTGGTTTTACTTTCAATTTTACAACTTTGGCAAAGTTACACCATCCGAGATGGTAAAAACATCAGGCCTTCTGGCTATTGCCCTTTTGTCTCTAACATTACTTATTGGCCCTGCCTGTAGATTTTTTCCTTTCCTGAATGTGTTAAAAGCTCATAGAAAAGTCTGGGGGATTTTAAGTTTTATATTTGCTTTTTTGCATGTTAGTTTAATATTTGTTTATTTTTATAAATTTAATTTTTTGAAATTTGTTGATTTCTCAAACCCCAAATACTTAGGAATTCTGGCAGGATTAATCGCTCTTTTTATTCTGGCAGTAGTCACTGCAACCAGCACTAAAAAAGCCATGGAATCACTTAGTCCCAATATTTGGAAGATGATCCAAACTACAGCTTATCTGGCTCTACTTTTGGCAGTTATACACTTTTATATTGTTGAATCCAAAGACGGGGTATTGATTATCAAAAGATTACTTGGCCAAATTACCTTTGGTTTTGCTGCAATTGTGATAGCAATCAGGCTATTGGTTTCATTTTTGCCCGGCGGTAAAAAATAACTGCCCCTGTCAGCTCAATTGCTCCCATTAGTAAATTCAAATTATCAGTTGAGGGAGAGGTCCAGCCAAAGCCCAGCCAAAAATTCAAATTTAAGAAAAATCCTCCTATCAAACCCAATATTAAGATTGTATATACAAACCTGTTTTGCTTCCTCAATAAATAAATAGACGGGAAAATAATCGCTACAGCCACAAGAAATTCTCCCCATAAAACCATCTGGCCAAAAATTACTGAATTGGGAATAGCTACTATTTGCAGAAAACTTTTATACCAGGAATAAGGATTATGCTCAGCAGCTTTGGTTAAAGTTGTACCCAGGCTATCCACAAATTTGCCGCCTATAAATTTCTCATAGTTGCTTCTTGCCCAAAGCAAACCAATACTCAGGATAATCAGTAAAAAACCTTGTTCACTATTTTTTAAGTTCTTCATTTATGACAGTATTTAAATCATCAAAACTTTGTAAATTAAGCTTTTGCCCGTTTATAAAAAAAGTAGGAGTAGAGTTAACTCCTAAAGTTTGACCCTCAGCTATATCATCAGCAATTTTTGAATTAAAAGTACCTTTTTCCAAAGATGTTTTGACCTTTGTCTCATCTAATCCTAGTTGTTTGACTAAATCATTAAAAAATGCTGTTGCATCAGGCAGAGCAGACCACTGACTCTGAGTTTCAAATAATGCATCATGCATCTGCCAAAACTTACCCTGCTCACCTGCTGCTTCAGCCAGATTCGCAGCTTGTTTACCATGACTATGCTGAGGCAAAGGGAAGTGACGGTAAATCAACTGAACCTGGAGATTTGAATCACGGATGGCTCTTACAACAGGCTCAGCAGCTAAACAGGCCGGGCACTGAAAATCAGAAAATTCGACCAGTTTCACTTTGGCACTGTCACTGCCAATTTTTTGGCCCTTACTGTAATCAATTTGTAAAACTTTTGTTTCTTTAGTTGGATTTGTAGTTGAGGTTTTGCTTAAAAAATAAATGCCTCCTAAAAACAAAACTAAAGTTATAATTAAAATAGTCCCTAAAATCTTAGTCTCGGTTTTCATGAACTTTGCTGGATGTAAACACTAAAGCCAGTATGACAATCGATATAATAAAAGATAATACACACCAAAAGCAATAGGCTTTGATCACAAAAGCTTCAAGATAAGTCAAATATATGCCAAAACTTACCCCAATTATTGAAATAAGCAATTCTAAAATTAACAAGATTTTATCAGTCATTTTTTGTGAGCGGGCAATAGATAAAATCCCCATTGTTAAATAAAAGATTATTCCTAAAATAGGTAGGGAGATGCCTAAAAAATGCGAATAAGGACTGGAGCGTACCAAATCACAACCTCCTCCAAGAGGACAAACTACAGGACCGCTCAGACTATATTCATAAAGCAAAAAAGCAGATACCCCCAATCCAAGCAAGCTAAAAACAAAAATCAGCCGGTTTGTAATAAGTGATTTCATGCTTTTCTAAAAATTTTCTCAAAGATTATTTGCATTGAGGCTAAAAAAATTTGAATCATTGGGAAAAGTATAAACCAAATCAGTGAAATTATACCTGCTACCAATCCTGAAAAGGCCTGTGTACAACTACTACACATTATCTTTTTTCTTTCATTCTTAAAACCGAAGTCACTGCTTTAATAATTGCCTCTTTGGTCAGCCCAAATTTTTCCAAAAGCTCAGATGGGGGACCTGATTCTCCGAAACAATCCTCAATTCCTATTATTTTTAAAGGAACAGGATAATTTTGGGATAAAACCTCAGCAACAGCTCCCCCTAAACCTCCTGTTATTTGATGCTCTTCTACTGTCACAATTGCCCCGATTTCTGAAGCTGCCTGTAGGATTGTTTTTTTGTCTATTGGTTTAATAGTGTGACAATTTATTACTCGAACACTTATTTTGTGCGATTTTAGCTCCTCAGCCGCCAATAGTGCTTTGCGTACCATCTCTCCTGTTGCTATTATTGTAGCGTCTGTCCCTTCATAAAAAACCTCCATCCTGCCTATTTCAAAAGGTGAATCTTCAGTTGTCACAACAGGTACTTTTTCCCTGGACAGCCTCAAATAACAGGGTTTTTTAAACTTGGCAATTGCCAGGGTTGCTTTTTTTGCCTCGAGCGAATCAACCGGAGATATTACAACCATATTAGGCAAAGCTCTCATTATAGCTATATCTTCCAACGCCTGATGGGTTGCTCCATCAGGTCCAACTGATAAGCCTGCATGAGAACCGATAATCTTAACCGGCACATTGTTATAACAAATAGTTGTTCTGATTTGCTCCCAATTCCTACCCGGAGAAAAAGTGGCATATGAAGAAGTAAAGGGAATCTTTCCTTCATGAGCTAATCCTGCCGCCACTGTTACTAAATTTTGCTCAGCCACCCCTACTTCAAAAAAACGATTGGGAAATTTTTCAGCAAACGCTTGCATCCTGGTTGATTCTACTAAATCCGCACAAAGTCCGACTACATTGTCGTCTGCCTCCGCAGCTAAAACTAATCCTTCACCAAATCCATTTCTGGATGGAACCTGTTCAATATCCGGCTCAAAAATTCTAGGATTTAAATTAGCGCTTGTGTTTATCATACTGTCAATTCCTTCAAAGCCAGTTCTGCTTCTTGCTTGTTAGGCGGCTTTCCATGCCACTCGAACTTATTTTCCATAAAAGACACTCCTTTTCCGGGAATTGTATGAGCCAAAATCATGGTGGGTTTTTCAAAAATTGTTTTTGCCTCCTCGTATGCATCAATAATAGCTTGGAAATTATGCCCGTCAATCTCAATCACATGCCAGCCAAATACTTCATACTTACTCCTAAGGGGTTCCAGCGGCATAACATTTTCTGTAAACCCGTCAATCTGAATATTGTTGCGATCCATCAAAGCTACTAAATTATTAATTTTATATTTTCCGGCAAACATCACCGCCTCCCAGGTATTTCCCTCATCATGTTCACCATCAGATGTTAAGCAATATACCCTCCATTTGGCATTATTCATTTTGCCGGCCAAAGCCATACCACAAGCTTGGGACAAGCCGGATCCCAGAGGACCTGAAGTAGTTTCCAACCCGGGTAAAGCCATCCTGTGCGGATGACCCTGCAATCTTGTACCAAGTTTTCTTAAAGTCTTAAGCTCATCAACCAAGAAAAATCCCCTCTCCGCCATAGTTGCATATAAAACCGGACAAATATGGCCATTGGATAAAACCAGCCTATCACGTTCAGGTAAAGATGGATTCTTTGGGTCAATATTTAATATATAAAAATATAGCGCAGTGAAAATATCTGCCATTCCCAAAGGACCTGCTGAATGCCCTGAACCAGCCTCAAGAAGCATTTTTATAATATCAATCCTGATTTCCCTGGCTTTATCTTCCAATTTTTTCAACTCAGCAGCAGTTAACATAATATTTATAGTAACAAAAGTTAAAGGCTGAAACCATCTTTAGTCATTTTAATATGACTATGCTGACCTTTTTCTATTTCCTCTTCAAATTCCTTAAGTGCTCCCAAAAGTTTCTCAGGTGAATCTACTATCTTATAAACTTCTTTTTCCTGAGGGGTAATAATCATATTATGAGTAAAACCTTGAATAACTTTTTCCCAAAACTTACCATATAAAATTAATGGTTTATGGTGTCCGAAATAAAGTTTTGCCAATCCCCAGGCCATTCCAAACTCAGAAATAGTCCCGGTTCCCCCGTTAAAGCAGATATAAACCTGGCCGGATTTAAGCAAAGCCAGAGTTCTTTCAACATAATTATCTGCCTTAATCTCCAAATCGAATTTATTGGATGGATCTCTTCCTTCGTAATTCATACCCTGGGTTGCTTTAAAGGTAATTCCCACAGCTTTTCCTCCGCCAGCGTGTGCCCCATCTGTGGCTGCTCTCATCACCCCCGGCCCTCCTCCATCTACTATTGTGTATCCGGCTTTTGCCAGCTCTTTACAAACTTCAAAAACTTCTTTACCTAATGCACTTGTATCAGATGTGTGGGCAGAACCAAAGATGGCAATTTGATCTATAGTTTTTGCTTTTTTTGTGTCAGCCATTAATAACCTCCCAAAGATTTTCCATATTTTCGTCCGTATCTCCTTTTAGTAAATAAGATCCTACTATAACAAAATCCGCACCCGTCTCAGTAATTTCTTTAATATCACCAGCATTTACTGATCCATCCGGGCCAACTCTGATCCCTTTTTCTTTTATTTTTCTAAGTCTGTCTAATGATTTAGGGATAAATGGTTGACCCTGAAACCCTGACACAATAGACATCACAAGTACCATATCTATTTTATGAATAAACTCATCCAGTTTTTCAAGATCTGTATCAATATTTATGGCCAAACCTGCCTCTAAACCTTTAGCTTTAATCAGATCAATCACTTCGTCAATATTATCTTCACATTCAATATGAAATATTACTCTCTCAAATCCTGCTGCAGATAATTTTTCTACCCATTGCTTGGGGAAAGATACCATCAGATGGGCTTCTTTATGAAAATCACTGGGGAATTTTTCTATTGTTTCCACTCCAACTGTTTGGTTTTGAACAAATTTATTATCCGCGAAGTCAATATGTACCCAACCGTCTTTTAGCGCTTCGCAGGAAGATAATTTTTGTAAATCCTGTTTATACTGCTCTTCGCTAGTTGCCAAAATTGCCGGAATTATTTGTACCATAGGTCTTCGATTTTTTTAATCTTATTTATTCTTCTGATATGTCTTTCTTCATTAGAAAAAGGGATATCTAAAAATAATTTAACAGCGCTGCAAGCTTCTTCTTCTGTTAAAAATCTTGCACCTAATGATAAAACATTTGAATCATTATGTTCGCGTGTTATCTTTGGCATTTCGCTTTGTCCTCCATAATACACAGCACATCTCACATTAGGGAATTTATTAGCCACAATTGCCTCACCTTGTCCGGAACCGCCTAAAATAATAGCCTTTTCCTCCGGATTTTTAGAAACAGCTTCTGCTGCTTTGGAGATAAAATCAGGGTAGTCATCATTAGGATCTAGCGAATAAGCCCCGCAATCTTTCACCTGATAACCTTCCCTCTGAAGAAATTCACGTATTTTTTCTTTTAATTCAAACCCTGCGTGATCAGTTGCTAAATACACCATATAAAGATTTTACCAGATTTAACTTATAGAAAAAATGGTCTATTTTGCTATATTGACCGCATAGATTGCATTTGATATAAACTTATATGCTTGCTGAAAAGTAAGTTCTCAAGAAAACTCGCCATGCGCGAGTTTTTTTGTGGGAAAAAGAGGTATTGACAACAAATTCTGACAATCTTTTAAGGTGATCTTCCATGAAGTGATTATATCACTACATAGGATGTGAATAACGAGGGCACGGTTACATGAATGCCCGTCTTGGCTGAGCATATAGGTCTGCCCCCGTTTAATCCTTATAGCCGAATGAGACGCCTAGGGTTATAGTCTGTAAAAATTGAGCGTATTGGTTTGCCCCCGTTTAGTCATTATAACTGACTGTCCCGTATTGTCTCATATTGAGCTTAAATAAGACAAATGAGACAGTAGTTGACAGGATTTAATTTTCTGATGATACTAGAGTTAATGCTTAAATTCTGTAATGCAGGTTTAAAATTTCTTCTAACTTTTTTTATTTTATTTAGCTTTTTTATTGTTTTTCCAACAATTTCCTCTGCAGCTACTATACCATACACTATTACTGAAGGTATTCCTGGTCAAAAACCAACAGTACCAACATTTTTAACTGTTAATTTTGATGTTAATTTTCAAAGTGGGCAAATTATATTTAGTGGAAATCCTGATGGAACAGGAAATACAAGCGTTGATGATGCAGCTTTAGTTTGGGTTGTTAAAAGACCAGATGGTACTTCTGCCTCTCAAACTTTTAATTATAGTAATGGATGCATGTATATTTCTTCCAAAACTCCTCAAAATATTACTTCTCTCTTTAAACCAGGTGTTAATCAGGTTCAAGTCAGGCTTTATGATGTTTGTGGTGGATGGGTTGGCAGTTCTCCACTTTATTTAGTAAATTTAAATGCTCCTGATCCAGTTGCTACCAAAACTCCTATAATTATTGTGCCTGGGATTGCAGCATCGCTTAATAGAGGGGTATTAACTGAGCACGGTGACTC
Organism: uncultured Gammaproteobacteria bacterium; assembly: GCA_964362195.1. Taxonomy (GTDB): domain Bacteria; phylum Patescibacteriota; class Microgenomatia; order Daviesbacterales; family UBA10151; genus CAYICZ01. The sequence continues at coordinate 12,421 of CAYICZ010000020.1, forward strand.
AGGTTGGAGTTGGATGTATACTGCCGAAGGTGGGTGGAGACAATTTATTGATTCTTTAGAAAAAGCAGGCTATCAAAAAGATAAAGATTATTTTATTGCTTTTTATGATTGGAGAAAAACCAACGATTGGACAGATCCAGATCCAGGAGCTGCTCTTCCTGCTAAAAAATATTTAGTGGAAGCAATAGATAAAGCTAAAATTGCTAATCCGGGTATTGCCAAAGTTAATGTAGTAGCTCACAGTATGGGAGGATTGGTGGTCAAAAGTTATGTTGAATCTCCAAATTACCGTGGGGATATTGATAAAGCCTTTTTAATTGGTTCTCCAAATTCTGGATCTTCTTTTGCCTACTATACCTGGGAAGGTGCAGAAATTCCCCCAAATTGGGACCCTGTTAGTAAAGCAGTTTTAAACATAATGATTAAATTATTATCATTTAATTTTAATGAAGAACCTTATCAAATGATACATGATCATATGAAAGGTATTAAGGATTTATTGCCAGTTGGTTATGATTATATATTTAAAAATAACAATCCTTTAAATTGGACAAATATGCAGGAAGTAAATAATTTTCTTAAAAATACCTCTAATTCTCAAAATACTTTTAATATTTTTACCAGTAAAGGAGTTCAATTAACTAATATCACTGGGACTGGCCAAACAACTTGGGAAAAACTTCAAGTCGAAGATTATATTCACCAATATTTATGGAAAGATGGTAAACCAATTGGTAATTCTGGCACAGCCGATGGAGATAATACAGTTCTAGTATCAAGCAGTAGTCTTCCAGGTGCTGAGCAATTATCTGTAGCAAGTAAACATGCTAATCTGCCAAATTCTGCCACATCATTAATTTTTAATAAACTTGGTATTACCTATACTCCTTCTAATTTAGCGGGAGCACCAGATGAAGTAATAGTGGCTTGGGTAGCATCCCCTGTAACTCTAACAGTCAAAGATAGTTTAGGAAACTCAGTTGGAGAACTTCTAACTGATCCTGAAACTGATAGAAAATGGGTTTTTGTAGAAAATCCAGGAAGTGATTATGAAATAAATTTGACAGGAACTGGCAATGGACAATACCATGTTGGAGTTGATTATTACACTGATACAAAAACTGAAAGCTCTCAAACACAAGGAACAGTAATTACTGGAGCAGAGTTAAATTATGATCTTCATTTAGATTCTCAAAATCCCCAGCCACTGGATTTACAACCAGAAGATAAAATTGCACCAATAACAAGCTTAAATGTACAAGGAACATCAGGTACCAATAATTGGTATTTGTCTGATGTAAATGTTTCTTTATCAGTTACAGATAATACCGGTGGTAGTGGAGTTGATAAAACTGAATATAGCTTTAATAATACAACTTGGCAAACATATACAGCTCCTCTAGCTATTAATAAAGAGGGAATAACTCCTATCTATTATCGCTCTTCTGATCTAGTAGGTAATACTGAACAAACTCAACAAATAGATATTAAGATTGATAAAACTGCTCCTGAGGTTAAAATTGCAGTTGACCCTGATAAAGAAGATTTAGTAGTTTCAGGTATTGATCAAAACTCAACTACTGTGGTTAAAAACAATAATACAGAAACTAGGAAAAAAGATGATGCTTTTTATGAAATCACAGATTTGGCAGGAAATATAACCAGAGTTGATGTGAGAGAAAGAGATAAAGGGAAACAAGATAGATTGGCTATTTTCTCTATCAAATATAATGATGAGACAATTAATAAATTACCTCAAAATCATTTTAACATTAGTTATACAGGTAAAAGAACCAGATCAAATATTAATGAACAAAATTTTGAATTAAAAGGTGAGACAAAAATAAGAATTCAATATAATCAAAAGAAAAATCAAAGCACTATTATTATCAGAGAACCTAAACAGGAAAAAGTAAAGGAAATTAAAGATGGATTAGTAATCCTCAATCTCAGTACTAATCATGGAAGCTTGGAGGCAAATTATTAATGCCTGATTTATTTAATTGGTTTTCTTGGGGTGCATTTTTACAATTAGCCCACCCTGAATTAATTTGGATCTTAAGTACTGGTGGTTTATTACCATATTGTATTGTTGCAATATCAATTATCTTCTTGCTCCTCTATATCATTGCCAAAAGATTTATTATCAAAAAACCATTCTCTATTAAAAATTACGTAACTATTTTCATTGGCTCGTTAATAATCTATTATTTTTTATGGATAATTTTATTAACAATCTTCGCTATCGCACTCGGTAGAATTTCTCAATATATTTAATTATCAAATTCCTCTAATACTAAATATGCTTATAAGACTTTTACATCTCATCTAAGCTATCTTTTAGAGCATTGGCCAAAAGACTTTCTAACTTTGAAAGATTATGCTTATCTGCTTCTTTCATGGCATTAATATACCTTTGTCTATCTTGTTCTGTTCCAGCTTTAATTTCTAAGGCAGGCAACCCAAAGTTCAGAACCAAAAAGTTAGTTAATAGTCGTGCAATTCTGCCGTTATAATCATTAAATGGGTGAATCCAGACAAACTGATGTTGAAACCATGCTAAAAGTGATATTACTTCAGCTAAAAACTGCTCTTCATTTTCAGGTGAAGGAATATGTTTAAGTCTTTCTTCTAAGTCATCACATAGATTTTTTATTAGAACGGCAATCTTACTATAATGAGGAGGTTCATAGTCTCCAACAGTCACATCAACTGTTCTAAATTTACCAGCCCAATCTGGAAATATAAAATCAAACCCAACTCTGTGAATATCCTGAATGAGCTCTGGAGTAATCTTGGTTTTCTTTTCACTTAATATAACAATATATTGAAGTGCCTTTTTTGTACCTTCAGCCTCAAGAGGAATAATCTTTGAGCGAGGCAGAATTCCAAAAGCAGTTTCTTTGTAGCTGGTTGCACCTTTAGGTTTAGTAGATTTACTCACATCCCAATTTTAACACAACAAAGTTATTACTTAAAAATAGTTTGAGCTTGTTTACGAGAAATTTTTTCCCCTTCCAAACGCATAGTATGATAGATGTCTTCAGGAAGAAATTTTTTCAGGTCTGGTTTTTTACCCACATTTAAATAGCGTTCTCTAAAAGTTCTAAACGCTTGGA
>CAYICZ010000021.1:0-12553 GCA_964362195.1 uncultured Gammaproteobacteria bacterium
CTTAGGACCCCTTACGTGTCGCCTAGGCGACCATTCTACCGGTGAATTACACCCGCACGCTTATCTATTCTACATAAAAGGACTTGATAATTTCAAGAAAAGGGAATTTATTCTATTTCGTAGCTTAGAGTAACTGTTATCACTATTTCAGATGAGCCGGGTTCTACTTGTGTTGGAACTCCACCTATGGCCTTATCAGCTGACATTGCCCTAAGAGGCATAGGACTAAAACCTCCAGAATTCTCTGAATAATTAATAATCCTGCCTAATTTAAATCCGGCAATTTTTGCAGCATCAGCTGCTTTTTTCTTTGCCTCATCAACAGCTTTTTGTCTGGCTTCGTTTTCCAATTTAGTTGGATCATCAATTTCAAAGCTAATTCCACCAATTTGGTTTGCCCCATTTGCAGTAGCATTATCTATCACAGAATTTGCCTTTTCCAGCTGTCTGACCTTAATAGATAAATTAGTACTGGCTGAATAACCTGTGATTTTTTGTCCGTTACTGTAATCGTAAGTGGGATTTACATTATAATTTGTAGTCTTAATATCTTTTGAATCTATTTCCAGTTTCTTAATAACATCTGAGACTTTATTGATTGTGGTATTAATCTGATCCTGTGCTTGTTTGACAGTTTGACCATTAGCCTGAATTCCCACAGTCACTAAAGCTACATCAGGAGAAGCTGTAACTTTACCCTCACCAACTACATCAAAAGTAGTGGATTTGGTGGTAATTACAGAATTTACAGCAAAGGGGATCGGGCCAAAGATTTTGGTAAAGCTAAATAGTAAAACAAAAAAAGTAGTTACTCCAATAACCGGTAGAAATAAATATTTACTATTCACAAATTAATAATACCACAGATTTTTTATTCTCACCTAGCTTTTTCTAATTCTCCCATCATGAAATGTTGTAGCAGAGGTATGAATATTTGTTTGTTCGGTGCTTAGAGCTGCAGCGTATCCAAGATCCTGAATGTACTCCATTTGTCTTAAATAGTGTCCAAATGGGTACGCAAATATATCATATTTTGGTTTTAAACCCAGTATTCTTCTAAATACATTAATTCTGTCACCACCTATTTCTACTTCAGCATTCCTAGCACCAATTGAAAGAGTAGGTAAATCTCCGTGGCGAGCTGTGTGGTTATAAGGACTAACATCATTATCTGCGAGCTCGAATATATTACCTTTAGTTAAAAAAACATTGGTCTTCGAGCCATCAACATAGGAAGGGGTATCATCCGGAACATCCTCGATTGGAACATCAGGATCGTTAAATTTCATTATATAAAAGGCTGCAACTGGAATAGAAACACCTGTTTCTTCTTTTACCTCTTTAAGTGCGCGAAGACCCTGAGTAATCTGAGAGCGTCTTCCATCATCCCATGTAATAACACGCGTTCTTACTCCTGCAGGAATTATGAAATATCCTTTTTTCGCATCAATGAAATCATCGAGTGATATAAAATAACCACCACTGTATAGAAAAGCTAAAGCATCTCTTTTAAAGCTCAAGTAGTTAATTTCATGATACATTTGTATTTCTGTATTGATAATACTTGGAGGTTCATCTCGGTGCGGAGCAGCTCCTGCAGGTTTAACCAGTGATAAATCAAGGAATTGGCTTAAAACAAATCCTAATCCTACTTTTAACAGACCTCTGCGGACATCAGATTCCGGATTATTTGAGTTCATGGTTAAAGCTAAATATATCACAAATAGCTAAATAAGCCCTTTTTTCTTTAGGGTTTCCAGGTCCTTTTGGATTACTTTTAGCTCTTTTGACATGTGAAGGATAACTTTATGGGCCTCTTCATCTTCAGATGATTCTTCCTGAATATCTTCAATATCCTCCTCAACTTCTTCCAGGGATTCTGTTGCCCTGTTAACTGTCATTTGAATAAAAATAGAAAGATAAATTGCTTCCAAAGATACGGCAGTTGTCAGCATTAAGAGTATATAGTCTGTTGTTACCCCAAAAAATCTTAAGGAAAAAATTCCAATAAAAAGTAGCGTATGAATAATTAAAGAGATAGGAGTACCTATCCTATCAGTAAGTGCTATGGCAACCCTCTCCAAAAAAGCAAACTTGTGGTTGCTGTTGTCGTTTCCATTAAAATGTCCATTCTTTGCAAGCACCATCATGTGTTTTCCCAACAAAAAATCTCCTAGCACCGTCTGTTTGGTTTTTTAGAGATTAAGTCAATTGTTTCACTATAAATTTGATCCGTCAACCCCCCAAAATAAGCTTTAGGATGGTCGGGGACCAGGGAGTCGCACCCTGCACCTCCTGTTCCCAAAACAGGCGTTCTACTGATGAACTAGTCCCCGAAAAGTGCCGCGGGTGGGAGTCGAACCCACATGGCCGATTGACCATTGGATTTTAAGTCCAACGTGTATACCATTCCACCACCGCGGCAATTACAAGTATTCGCTATTGTATCAAAAACCCATTGACAATTGAAAGAAGTTAGATTATCTTAAGGGCTTAAATGAGAAACCTAAAGAAGAAATTATTATTTTTAGTGCTTTTTATTTTAGTTGGTTTTGCTTCTTTGCAAATTCCTTTTAATAACCTGATAGGTTCCAGCGTATCTTTTACCCTTTTTGACTTCTTTGGGCCAATTGCAGGAGCATTTTTGGGACCGTTTTTTGGCATAATCTCTGTATTTTCAGTAATGTTTACAAACAATTTAATAAAAGATGTTCCCTGGACTCAAGGAACTATAATCAGACTTTTCCCAACTTTGTTTGCTGTGTATTATTTTGCTGCTATAAATAAAAAGCAAAGCTCTAAATGGATTTTAGCAGTACCTGTATTGGCTATAATTGCTTTTTTAGCTCATCCAATCGGCAGACAGGTGCCATATTATGCCTTAATGTTTTGGCTGATTCCTTTAATTGCTTACAGATTTAAAAATAATTTATACATGAGAAGTTTGGGAGCAACATTTACAGCTCACGCAGTAGGTGGAGCAGCCTGGATCTGGGCTTTTAATCTTCCTGCAACTGTCTGGAAAGGTTTAATTCCGGTTGTTATTTCTGAGAGATTACTTTTCGCAGCAGGTATAGCAATTTCATATGTCTTAACAAAACAGGTTCTTTCATTTCTTGCCTCCAGGCATGTTCTACCAAAACTTGAAGTTTCCCAAAATTGAGCAAAGCTCGCGCGCTTCGCGCACTAAAAAAAGACCCTTTTTTTATACTAATTTTGTATCAACAATTGATGGAAAAGTTGCTGTAAAAAAACCAGGCTACTGGCCGATCGGCTCCAAATTAGACTATGAAATTTTACTGGAACTTAGAGCTTATGCAGATTGTTTAATTCATGGCAAAAATTTATATCATGAATTCGGAAGTATCACTAAAAGCTCACTCAACAAGCAGGATTTTAAAGATTTAAGAAAAAAACTAGGCAAGGATCCAGAGCTTCCCTTTATTGTCGGGAGCCGCGATTTAAAAAAATTATCAAAAGATTTATATGAAAAAGGGTATAGAAATATTTTGATTGAGGGTGGGCCTACTCTTTTAGGCTCTTTTTTAAAGATGAACCTAATTGATGAGATATTTTTAACCATAGCTCCTAAAATTTATGGAACTGAAAAAGAAAGCACAGGGGGCGGCTCCGCCACTAAAAATCTGGTGGAAGGACAACTTTTTCCACCAGATCAAATAAAGCACCTTAAACTAATTTCTGTAAAGAAAATTAAAGATGAGTTATTTTTAAGATATTCTCTTAAAGATTAGCGATCTTCTCTTGGTCTTGCAATGTTAACAACGATCTTGCGACCTTCAACATCTGTACCGTTAAGATTAGAAACTGCGTTTTGAGCTTCTTCGTCTGATGACATTTCAACAAACCCGAATCCTCTGGAACGTCCAGTTTCTCTATCTTTAACAACCTGAGCTGATACAACTGTACCTGCCTGAGCAAAAAGCGCAGCAAGTCCGGCATCATCAATAGCCCAGGGTAGCGAACCAACAAACAATTTTCTGTTATTCAAAATAAAATCACCTCCTTATTTCTTAAATTTTGAGAAGGTGAATTAGAAACTAAATACACTCATCACAATATACTGATTGTCCCACACTATATCAAGAAATGCAAATCAGAACTCCTGCTATCTAATCTAGCGCAATTTAAGCGCAAGATCTTGCGCAAGACTTTAAGTTTTTAAAGTATAAAAAATTGCAGTAGTACTTCCATTACGTTTAATTAATCTATTATCTACAAGTTTTTTCAATTTTAACTGGGCAGTTCTTTTAGCAATCCCTAATATATCAATCACATCTTCAGAGGTAATTTTTCCAGTTGTGGTCAGAAAATCCATGATTTGAATTTCATCCCTGTCGAGAAAAATTTGTTCACTTTTCTTACTTACCTTTCCAAAACCAATAGATTGAACCTGATCTAGCGCTTTTCTGGCCTCAATTAAAAAACCAGTGGTGAAATACTCCAGCCAGGAGGTAAAGTCCGCATTCTTTTTATAATGATGACCCTGAACTTCCTGTTCAGCATTGTAGTAAGATAAACGATCGCGATTATAGTAATCCTCCAAAACTAAAATTTTTCTAAAATCCCAGGCATCTCTATAAAGTTGAAGCTGGGTTAGTAACCTGGTTACTCTACCATTACCATCTGTGAAAGGATGAATTGACACAAATTCCAAATGCAGTATGGCTGCCTTGATAATAGGATGTACCCCTTCTTTTTTAGATTCTTTTAACCAGTTAAATAAATCATCAATTAATTGGGGAACATCCTTAGCATCAGGAGCTTTAAATCTTAATATTTCTCGCCCATCCCCAAGATCATCTAAAACATACACATCCGAGGGTCGCAGTTTGCCTACTTTTGCTTTTTCAACCAAACCATTTATAACAATTTTATGAAGTTTTAAAGCTTCCTTCAAATTAATTTCTTTCTTTGTTTTTGAAAGCTCATCTAAAAATTTTAGCGCATTATAATAATTTTCCACTTCCAGAATATCTTTTTGGGGAGCCCTGACAGCTTTTCCCTCTATGACCTTACCTACTTCAAATTGGGCTAATTTATTCCCTTCAATTGAAGTAGAAGTATGAGCCATTCTTAAAATTGCCTGTCGTCTAAGTTGGGCTTCGTTTAATGGAAGGACTCTTGATCTTTCTATAGCTGCTTTTATTTCAACAATTTCAGTAATATTGGCAAGAATTTTTGAATTTATAGTATAAATGGGCGTAAACATTTAAATATATTATACCATATTCTAGCGCAATTTAAGCGCAATATCTTGCGCATGGTACAATCTGTACATGCGGGCAAAAATACTGCTTTTATTTTTTGTATTCTCTTTTACTTTTAGATCTGATTCCTCGTTTGATCAGGATTTGGGACGGCATATAAAGCTGGGGGAGATCATAGTACAAACCCACCAGGTCCCGACAACAAACCTCCTCTCTTATACCAATCCTACTTTTCCTTTTATAAACACCCACTGGTTATTTGAGGTATTTGTATATTTTTTTAGCCAAAATCTGCAAATCCTGCTTATTTTAAAAATAATTATTTTCCTCTTCTCCGTCTGGCTGATTTTTAAGATAATTTCTAAAGAAAACAGGATGCTTTTGCTGCCAATAGGCTTTATATTTTTGCATGTTTTAAGGGAAAGACTGGAACTTAGGCCGGAAATCTTCAGTTTTTTATTTACTGCAGGAACTTATTATATACTTGAAAAAAGAACTAAATATATTTATTTCCTGCCTTTTATCCAGCTGGTTTGGATAAACACCCATATATATTTTTTTATTGGCATTATGTTGCAGGCAATTTACTTAATTTCCAAAAGAACAAAACTTCCTGCAATAATTTTGGGATTATCTATTGTAATTTCATTAATTAACCCAAACGGGTTAGCAGGTTTACTTTATCCGCTTAATGTGAGTGCAAACTATGGATACACCATTGTGGAAAACCAAACCATGTTCCTTTTGGAAAACATTGGATTTGGGGATCCAAACTTTTTATTTGTGAAGCTTTCCATTGGAATAATCATTCTTTCCCTGCTTTTTCTTGTTTTGAAAAGAAAATTCGAAATTAAAAATATCTTAATTTCCTTATCAGGTCTGGGCTTAGCTTTATTTAATGTCAGAAGTTTTCCGTATCTTGTATTTTTATCTTTACCTGCTGTTTTGCAAAACTTCGGCCCAATCAAAAAAAATGGTCTGACAATTGTCATATCAATTATGTTTACAACCCTACTCTTACTCGAATCTCTTTTCTATCTAAACGGCAGTTATTATAAGTATAGAGATGAATCGAAAGAGGTAGCACTTGAATTTACTCAAAGTGCAAAAGAAGCAATGGATTTTGTTTTATCAAATAATTTATTGCAGCCTATTTTTAATAATTTTGATATTGGGAGTTATGTTATTTACAGAGGTTATCCTAAATATAAAGTTTTCGTTGATGGCAGGCCTGAGGCTTATCCGAAGGAATTTTTCCTGAATACTTATATTCCGGACCAGTATGATTACAATAAATTTAAAGATTTGAACAAACAAATCGGCTTTAAAACAATTATTTTTTCCCATACAGACCAAACTCCCTGGGGAAAAGCTTTTTTACAAAATGTAGTTAAAGATGAAACCTGGAAAACAGTTTATATTGATGATTTTATGATCGTGCTGGTCAAAGATGCCGGAAAATTACCCATTATTGATCTTGCTAAACTAAATCCAAGCTCTTATCAATTTAGCAGCCATGTTTCTTATTTAAGATTGGGACTTTTTCTTTTAAATAATCAATATGTAGAATCCGGAAGAGAGTTTATTGCCAAAACCCTTAAGCTTTTCCCAAATGACCCGATTGCCAACTCCCTAATTGGCCAAACTCCCAAAAATTACTTCTTCTGGTAAAATCCCGATGTGTCTATTCTGCACACACCGGGTGTGGGTGATTGCTTTATACTCTTGGGTCTCCGCTGAAAGTGGCTGGAGCTTTCAAGGTTCCCTTATAGTATACTAAAAACCCATGACTCAGGTTATAGCCAAACTATTAATTTTCTTTGTAATTTTTTCAATGGGGTTGGGTGTTGGATCAAAATATATAACTAAGAATACCCCTTCAGATAATCTGGTATCAGAAAAAAATGCAAACAAAGCCTTTGTGGGTGAAGTTTATGACAAAATAAAGGAAAATTACTGGGATAATATTTCAGATGAAGACCTGCTGAAGGCATTCTCTCAGGCTCTTGGGACAAAGGAGTTGAAAACAAAAGATCAATTGCTATCAGAGATTAAAGATGCAAAAATTGCCGCCACCGCAGCCGGCTTAGTCCTGGCAAGCCTTAAACCTGCAGGCAGGTCCGGACTTTATACTCAAAAACTGGAGCAGCAGCTGCAAAATACTGTAAATAATGTTAATCCGGAGAAAGATTTATATAAGGATTTAGGACTTGCCAAAGGAGCATCTAAGGAGGCTGTTGCTGCTGCTGCTCAGCAAAAAACAGAGGAGTTGAAAAAAGAAAATACCCCTGCGGCAAAAGAGCAGATAAAACAAATTACTTATGCTAAAGATGTCTTAACAAAGCAAGATACCAAGCTAAGATATGATACAAATCAGGTTGAACCTACTATATTTACTAAAACAATTGGCCCTGTCTTGTATGTCCAGTTTAAAAAGTTCTCTCCCACATCTTACGATGAATTTATAAAAGCCTTTGATTCATACAAGAATGATGCTACTCTTACAGGGCTAATTTTCGATTTAAGGGGAAATATCGGCGGAGCAATAGATACCACCACTTACTTTTTGGGGAATTTTTTGGGCAAGGGACAGTATGCATATGATTTTTATCACAAAGGGGAATACTTACCTTTTAAAACTCCTACAGAAAAGCTAGCATCTATTTCTAAATATAAGCAAATCGTTATTTTAGTTGATCAAAATACCCAGTCTTCTGCAGAAATAATGACTGCTTCTTTTAAGAAATTTCACATAGGGGTGGTGGTTGGCGTTCCCACCAAAGGCTGGGGCACGGTGGAACGGGTTTTTCCGCTTGATAATCAAATAAGTAAATCCGAGAAATATTCTTTATTTTTAGTTCATTCCATTACTTTAAGAGATGATAACCAGCCAATTGAAGGCAGGGGAGTTGATCCTGATATTAATATTAAGAATGTAAATTGGCAGCAGCAGCTTTTCTCTTATTTTAGAAATCCACAACTCGCTTCAGTTGTAGCTGATTTATATACTCCTGAAGAATTTCCAAAATAGAGCGCCTTCTGCAAAGTGTATCCAGTGCTGCAATATCATCATTTGAAAGCTGAATAATCTGATTGGTTTTATAATACATAATACTTTTTGGATTATTTATATGATTTAAACCCAAGGCATGACCTAACTCATGAGCTAAAGTATGAACCAGTTCTATCTTGGAAATATTAAAATAAATTTCAATTTTATTTTCAGGACCTTTAAAAATTCCTTCCTCCGGACGGGCAATTAAATCCTGATTAAAAATCCTGATGGTTTGATTTAACTGACCAACCTGAGAATTATAATTTTGAGTAGAAATATTTAAACTTTTAGCCATCTCATTTAACCTTGCTGCTTCAGATTGTAAATCCTTTTGCTCCTGAGTTAATTTGTCGTAAACATCCTCCGGAGCTCCGCCTTTGCTGTTCCAATCCTCAACTTCTTTTTTAAAATTCTGCAATTTTTGCTCAAACTCTGCAGATTGATTTTTATAATCATTTACTTGGGGAGTCAAATTTTGTTTATTTACTTTTACCTTACTTTCCAGTTGATTAATCTGATTAGTTAAGGATTGTCTCTCATCAAAAATTAGATTAATAGATAATTCTGCCTTAGGATCATAGACAAATAAATCTTTGCCTGATGGTATTTCCCAAATTTTTGTGGCTGAATCAACATCCCGGGTAAACTCATCTCTGGTTAAATTAAATTTCGGGTCTACCGTATCTATTTTGTAATGAATAGGTTGATCGCATAAAGAATAGGATAGTTTATAGGCTAAATAGCTGCGGGAGTTTGGATAAGCATAAATTCCAATTGGAAGAGCTAAAAGTATAAGTAAAAGTAAAATCTTTTTCATTAATTTTGCTGGCTTCGGGACATGGCTGCCGGGCTAGGATTCGAACCTAGAAATCATCAGATTCAAAGTCTGAGGTCCTACCATTAGACGACCCGGCAATATTTCTTGAGTATTATACTTGATAAGAACAGTAGTTTTCTAGTCAAAAAGGGGATTCCTGAAAAACCTACGGAGATTTGACCAACATAGTTAGCATTCGTTCTACGGTGAGTTACAACATGTTTTTTCCACGATAGAGAAAATTTATCTTGAGGGAGACTAAGTTTTTTTGCCCAAAAAGATTTAATTTTATTCAAATCATTACTCCTAGTTTCATGTATATATATTCTGAAATACATATTTTTTCTTCTATCAAGCAAAAAATACCGCTCCATAAAGTTAATAAACATCTGAATTAATCTATAATCAGAATTAGAAAATCTACAATCCTCCTTTGAACCCTCAGCTTCATAAAGCATAATTCCCCCTACAAAAAAGGGGTCATTTAAGAATTGTTTATACTCTTGAACAAACCTTTGAATTTCCTGATCTGCTTTTTTAGCTCTCGTTATTTTTGATGCTTCTGTCGCAGCTTCTCTTTTTTCTATCCTTTTCTTAAGTTGTATTTGAAGGTGTTCTTTTGTGAGGGTAAGTCCAGCAAAAGTAAGCCAGTTTTGCAAAGTAGATTTTGCAACTGGAATTATTTTTTGAATTTCACTATAGCTTAAGCCTTGCTTCCGAAGCCTAATACATTCCTTGAAGTACTCTTTATTTGAATCTCTTATCGAACTTTTATTAACCACTATTTTAGTGGTAGCTTATCTGTTCGATATTGTCAAGAACTAACCTAAGAAAACTTCAGTTCCTGGTTTGGTTGGCTTATCAACCTTCATTCCAAAAGAATCTCCTTTTTTTACAGAATCCACGCTTTCGTGATCAACCTGCAGAGATTCTATTTTTTGACTAAACTCTTCTTCACCTCTTTTAAACTTAATTTCATCACCAACTTTCAGGCCACCTTTATCCAAATCTATAATTGCCACTCCCAATTTATCATAGAAATGAACTACTTTTCCTATTGGCTTATCCAAAATCCTCACCCCCTTTATTTGACTATATTATACTCCACTTGACATTTACTACCACAACATGTCTATGATGTAGTAAAGAGGGGGTGATTAATTTGAATCAAAAACAATTAGTTGGTTGGGTATTGGCTGTAGCAGCAATAAACTGGGGATTGGTAGGAGTATTGAATGTTAATTTAGTAGAACTTATTTTAGGTGCTGGTTCAGTACTTACCAAAGTGGCATATGGTCTAATAGGTTTGGTGGGTGTTTACAAGATCTATCTATTGACTATGAAAAAGTAGGCAAAGGTAATCTGTCCACTTAGGTATTATTTTAAAATCCGGCTCAAATGAGCCGGATTTTTTGTGGAGCGGGAGATGCAAATTGATTGAGACCCCTTTTTGGTCCATTTATTATGGCGGATTATGCAGTAAATTAATTTACCAAGTTAATGGAGCTTTATATAGTTAAAACGGAAACTGAGAATTTCTGATAAAATTTAGCAACTGTAGACACAAACCATGAATAAACTCGACTTTTTTAGACATCAATTAGAAATTCTAGAATGCTTATTTCCTACAAATTGGTTCTTGAAACCAAGAACGGATCACCCTGCTTACAAAAGATGGGAATTGTGCAAGCGGATGGTTGCACAAAATGGGATACTTATGTATCCCGAACAAGATGGTGACCTTCCTCTAATTACTAAAATTGTGCTTGATACAAGTATATTTATTGCTATAAGCAAGGGAAGCCTCCAAAATTTGGAATTTGGCTCCTTAAGTTTTTACGGAGACAATAAAGTACTAAAAAAAATACAAAAACGAGTTATTATAGCTGAGCAATTTGAAGATATAATGGTCGAATTATCATTTGGTGCCTGGCATATAACAAAATCCCACTTAGTTGAACCTTTGGAGGTAGAAAATTATCCTGACTTAAAAATCGTTCTCCCAAATGCCACAGTTCCTTTATATTCAGAATGTAAAAGAATTAAGCAGGATGGTGAAAATAACTTAAAACTAAGAATCAATAAGGCAAATAGCCAGGTTAAATCAACAAATGAAGTATGCTTCTGTGTAGCCGTTTTAGATGTTTCATCTCCAATTACTATTCTGCGTGTCACTGACGACAGTTTACCTAATCGTTTAAATGAGATAGTTAGCAAGGTAGGAAGGATATTGCGAGATAAACAGAACAGGTCAATAGGTGCAGCTTTATTGATATGGGATGATTATATGATTATGGGAAATCCTCCACATAGAATATTAGTTGCATATAGACGTCGTAGCATCCCTATTTATCACTCATCAAAAAAAGTAAGAAAAAAGATTCCTGAAAGCTTACCTTTATTTGATGGGTTTACGGTTACAATGAATATGCATTTTGAGCCGAGACGATAATTTTATCAGTTGATTAATGTTATAAGTTATTGACAAAGGATTAACACTAGACTCCTTTTGAGCCTAGAGTAAAGTTAAAATATCGGGGTGGGAGATGCGAAATTTGAATTTTATGAGATATCTGAAGCTGAATTTTAATATTCTTCTAATTGGAGCGGGGGACGGGATGCGCGCCCGCGACCTCCTACTTGGCAAGCAGGCATTCTACTGCTGAACTACCCCCGCGAAACTTCTGGCATTATACCATCTATATCCTTCTGACTAAAGTATTGCTGGTATAACTTAAGCCAAGTGAAGATTTTCTCCTTTAGTTTCCTACTATAAACCTCAATCGAACACACACCATATGACAAACGCCTGCTGGGATGTTTTCCCTCTATTACTACAGAAGTCCTAAATTGTGTTAAAGGGATATTTATAGCTTTGCTCCAAAACTTTTTATAAATAACCTCTTCCAAATCAGGATAAAGTGTTAATTTAATAATAATTTTCTCTTTCGGTATCTTTAGGACTTTATTCAAGAAGAAATGGAAAATCTTGATCATTTCAGGATCGCTATTAGCAAGTCTTACTATTCCATTTTTTATTACTTTATCTCCTTCGCCCCAATAAAGCATTAAACCTGCTATGAAAAGAGGCTTTTTTACCAATAAGGGAAAATCTCTTTTTGCTTCGTCTTGTTGTTGTAAATGAATTTCATCCCATTTTTTCTTATTGGCTTTAGACATTAATCTAAGTTTGGGTGTAGCCAGAATCCGTGCTTTTCCAATTAGATTCGTTTTAATTTCTTCTGACCACAAATTACCTCTAAACCAATAGCCTAAAGTACTTTCAGGAATTCCCAATTCTTTGCTGATCTCAGCATAGCTTTTACCCTGTTTACGTGAGTTAATGGCAAGATGACGATCCAAGCGTATTTTAGGCATGTAATTTAACTTTACCCAAATATAATCCGAAAGTCAATATAAGAAGCAAAAAAGTGCCGCAGCCCAGAATCGGAC
>CAYICZ010000022.1:0-9324 GCA_964362195.1 uncultured Gammaproteobacteria bacterium
CACCATCAACTGCAGGCTCTGCTTCACCATCTCCTTCAGTGATGGCAAGCGCTTCCCCATCAGTCGGGGCAGCCAGTCCATCCCCTTCAGCATCAATAAGTCCTTCTACTGAAGCAGTAATTACATCCAGGCCTGTATTTTCTAGAAATCCCTCATTTTTTAGCAAATATTCTCCAGAGCCTAGCTATCACACAATCTCTTACTGGAATACTTCGGGCAGACCAAAAAACGTTGAAGAAGGAACATTCGGGTTTAATATTCAAACAAATAGTCTGGAAATGTGGGATGGATTTAGGTGGCTTAAACTACCTTTTAAACTACCTTCTAAGAAAATTAAATTAATATGAGGTGTATTGACATAAGCTATTTATAGGTATAACTTATTAAGTATCCTTGAAGGTATTCTCCTTCAAAGATAGATAAATTTATGCCTGCCAAAAATCTCTACAGGAAAGATGAGGAAGGAATATATGCCCACATTTATAATAAAGGGGCTGAAAAGAGAGTCATTTTCAATGACGGCGAAGATTACGCAGTATTTCAAGGCTTTCTGAAGGATTATTTGACTGCTCCCCAAGATCCCGAAAGTACCAAAAAGGTCTTTACGGTACATGGTCGTACTTTTCGAGGCACACCCCATCAACCTAAGAATTACTTCAATAAAATTGAACTCATAGCATACAGCTTAATGCCGGATCACTTCCATTTGCTCCTGCATCAAATAACTAAAGGCTCCCTCGAAAGCTTGATCAGGTCTTTATGTACCCGATATTCAATGTATTTTAATAAAAAATACCAACACACCGGAGCCCTGTTTGAAGGCCCATATAAGTCAGTTCAGATCAAGGATAAAACCCGCCTGCTGCACCTGACCCGTTACTTCCATCACGCTGGCGGCTACTGCTCATACCCGGAATATTTGGGCACCAGAGTTACTTCATGGGTTGAACCAAAAGGTATTCTCTCTTTTTTGGACAAGGGAACGGGTGAGTATAAAAATTTTGTGGAAAAATACAAATTTGACCAAAAGGAAAAGGAACTTATTGAAGGCATCATTTTTGAGAGCGGGGCTGCGCACCTTGAAAGGAGAGAGCCTGCAAGCAATGTTGAATCTTCTGAAGAGATACAATCAGATACGAATTTGAAGCCTCTGCAAAGGATACCCGAAGTCCTAACGACAACTGTAGCATTTTTGCTCCTCGTCGGACTCGGAGTAAGAAACATCATGGTTTCCACACCCAAGAGTCCCAATCCAACTCCTGCTCCCGCAGTTCTCTCAGAAACAGCAGTAAAACCTAAAATACTGACAATTAAAATTAGCGACGGGGCAACCAGCGTTAACATCCGCCAAAAACCGACGACCAAGTCGCAAAAGTTGGGTCAAGCTAAAGATGGCGACACCTTCGAATTCGTCTCTTCTGATTCGGGGTGGTATGAGGTCAAATTAGTTACAGGGTCAACCGGCTTTACCAGTGAAACTGGCTTCATATCGGCAACATATATAAAAACAGGGGGAACAAGCGAATGAGGAACAAGCAATTAATGAGCAAGATTCTAACCTACTGCAGTTTTGTATTCGTCAGTCTGGTAGTGATCATAGCATTTGTGACCGCCACGACCTACATCCAGCTGGCTGTCGCCATTATTCTCTATCTTCCGCTTATCTATTTCTCCTTTAAGGTTTTTCCGCGTAAAACCCGGACTTACCTCTTAAAAAAATCGGAAAAAGCCGGGACCGAGACAGCCAAAATAGAAAATATAACCATTGCCGATATCGATAAACGGGCGTTTTTAAAGCTGATTGGAGCAACCGGGCTTTTTTTCTTTATAGTATCAGTCTTTGGGCGAAGAGCGGAGTCTTTACTTTTTGGCCAAAACATAGCGCAGGTTCCAGGGGGAGACCCTACTTTAGGCAAAATTGGCGCTACTCCAGCCTCACCAATAGAAGAATATAGTATTTCAGGAATTGATTATGAACCAGATGGTTTTTTTGGCTATATAAAAAAAGATGGGAGCTGGTATATTATGAAGCAAGATCCTGATACAGGATTATTCTTCTATATAAGAGGAGAATCTAAATTCCCTCAGAATTGGGAAAACCGCAAAAAATTGAAATACGATTACTTCAACAATGTTTTTAAATCCTGAATTTACTGGAAGCAAATAAAAAATGGCTCTTGAAGGAACCTTAGCTTATTTAAATATACTGTCTTCTAGAGATTTAGCAAGGTCAAGAAAGAAGTCTTCCATAGCTTCTTTTTAAGTCTATTATCAGGCATCGGGTGCCGCGTGTGGGTATGAAGATTCTTCCGAAAGCTACGTGATAAAATCCAAATAATTTTCCGTATTTATAACATTAAATTCCGCTTCATTTTTATAAGTTTTAAGCCAAGCTCCCTTTGATTTGGAGGGTTTCCCTTCTTTCCACTTGAATTCATATCCGAAGAGTTTACCTCCTCTCATTTCCACCCAATCTACTTCTTTTCTATCCCAGGTTCTCCAGAAATAGTTATTATATTTTGGCCCAGTATGAATATATTCCTGTTTTTTGAGCCGCTCAACTGCTAAAAAATTCTCCCATAAAGCCCCCACGTCATTTCTGGTTGATAAGTCATTAAAATTATTGATCACCGCATTTCTGATGCCGTTATCGTAAAAATAATACTTGCTTTTTTTGCTAATTTCCTTTCTTAAATTTCTGCTAAAGCCGCGAAGGTTGTAGAGAATGAAAGACTGTTCAAGCAGCCATAAATATCTGGCCACTGTTTTCTTATCAATCCCCAGGTTGGAGCCGAGTTCGGTTAAGGAAACTTCACTGCCGATCTGAAAAGCAACAAGTTTTAAAAGATCGAAAAGGATCTTGACATCACCTACTTTTTCCAATTCGATAATATCCCGCAATAAATAAGAGGAGGCGATTCCTGTTAAAATTTTAGCTTTCTCCTCAGAGGTTTTGGCCTCAATCACTTCAGGGTAAGACCCAAAAATCAAAAAGTCTTCTTTTTTTTGTTTCAATTCAAATTGATTCATATCTTTTTTAAACTCCAGCTGGGATACGGGATATAAAATATAATCAAACATCCTTCCTACCAAAGGTTCTCCAACTTTATAAGATAAACTAAGTGAGGATGAACCGGTAATAATGACTTTTATTTTCGGGTTATTGTCCACTAAAATCTTAAGTCCTAAACCAACCTGCTTAATTCTTTGAGCTTCATCAATAACAATCAAATCATAGCCCGCCGCAAATTGGTTGATCTTGTCAAAACTTTGTGATGAGAGTATTTCCGCTACTACCAGGCTATCCCCGCTCTCCAGTTTATATTTAAGGTGTGTGTTTTTTAAAAATTTATTAACAAGTGTTGTTTTGCCCACTCTTCTGGGTCCATAGATAACAATCACTTTACCCTCTCTTAAAAGTTTGTCCAGATTATCATAAATTCTTGGTATCATAGGGTGATTATAAAAAATATCCCTGAAATTGTCAAATTTTGGGGATATTAAGTCACTAAAAAAGCGCTATTTTTGAATTTTTCTTCATCTACAGACCAATTGTACATACTATAATTATAGCATATAATTAGTCAAAAATAACCATGAAATTTACTGGAAGTAAATAAAAAATGGCTCTCAATGTCAATTGCTACTTGACAAATACCCCTAATCTATGTAATCCTACAGTAGACATATGTTATTCCCAAGGCAGATATTCCACCAACTAGAGCAAGAACTGGAAACCAAAGAGGTCACCGTAATTACCGGTATGCGCAGAGTGGGTAAGACAACGGCTCTCATATATCTTTACGATCTTGTCTTGTCTAAAAATAAAGTTTTCCTTGACCTGGAGAACCCATTACACCGAAAAGTATTTGAGGAGGAAAACTATGACGCTGTCTGGAATAACCTTAGACAGTTTGGGGTCACAAATGATACCAAGGTTTATCTCTTCCTTGATGAGGTACAAAATCTACCCGAGATAAGTAGAGTTATTAAATATCTTTACGATCATTGGCGGGTTAAATTCTTCCTAACCGGTTCAAGTAGTTATTATCTTCGAAACCTCTTTCCTGAATCTTTAGCTGGCAGAAAAATAATTTTTGAGATATTCCCGCTTAACTTTGCCGAATTTCTGGTATTTAATCAAATAACAAGAGTAGAAATAGATTCTTTTGTCCAAAAAGCCCAAAGGAAAAATAAAATCTCTTATGAGCAGCTTATCCCTTATTACAATGAGTTTCTTGAATTTGGAGGCTTTCCTTCAGTAGTGCTTGAAAAAGATCCGGCAAGAAAAAAAACACTGCTTTCGGAAATATTCACTTCCTATTTTGAAAAGGATGCTAAAAACCTGGCTGACTTCAGTGATATGTCAAAACTACGAGACTTAATACTTTTGCTTATTCCCAGAATTGCTTCACGGATAGAAATAAATAAATTGGCCAGCGAACTCTCAGTCTCCAGACAGACAGTATACAACTACCTGTCATTTCTTGAACAAACCTACTTTATCTCGCTTCTACCAAAACATTCGGCAAGCATTGATAGACAAGCAGCCGGAAGCAGAAAGCTCTTTCTTTGTGACTGCGGGATTGCTAATATATTGGGTAGAATTTCTCAAGGACAACTCCTGGAACAAAGCGTGTTTCAAAATCTGCGACCGGCAGATAGCTTAAGTTTCTATCACAAAGATACCAGTGAAATTGACTTCATCGTAGACGATAAAATAGCTCTTGAAGTGAAGATGAGTATGTCTCCACAAGATCTATCTAACCTAAAAAGACGAAGTAAAGTATTGCGTTTAAACGAAAACTACATAGTGACTCTGCATTATAGTAACAATAAAGAAACTATCCTGGTTACTGACTTATAGCTCAAAAGATGTGTATGCCAATCATTTAAATATGCTGCCTTCTAAAGATTTAGCAAGATCAAGAAAGAAGTCTTCCATGTCTTTTCTATTAAATGGAACAAGCATTTTAGGAAATTCTTCTTCTTTGAAGTCTTTTACCTTTAAAAATGCAGTAATCAAATTTTTAATTTCCAATGGCCAATCAAATTTTGCCTGGCTGTCAAGACGTATCCTCTGCAGATATTCAGCTGCAACATAATTGACATGTTTAAAAATAAAATAAAGATCAATATAATCACGGGATCTAGACCTCATAGTAACAGTGTGAATCTTATTAACAGCAATATCATATATGCTGCTTACTTTTAAATTTTTAAAATAAGTTCCTTTTTCAACCTCAGGAAATGGGTAATAATTAAAATCAACCTTCAGCTCTTTCCCATCTTTATATTGAAGTTTATAAGTATATAGCCCTAAATAATTTTGTTTTATGATTTTAGAAATTCCTAATTTTACGGATATTTTTTGTAAAAAAGATTCAACAACTCGAGGGTTTACCTCTTCCTCAGAGAATAAATCTATATCTTCTGATAACCTGTGCTGGAAGTAAAATTCAGATAGAGCAGTACCACCTGTTAAATAGAACTTTTGAGCAATAAATTTTTGTGCTTGTGCAAGTTCCAGAAAGTCAAGTTGTTTGGTAGTGAGTATACTTTTCCCCATAATAGAAATTCTATAGCTCTCCTGGCATAAGGGTCAAGCTGATCCTTAATTTTAGGCCAGGCCGCTTTAACCTCCTCCCTGTCAAGTTTTTCCCCATCCAAGCCATAATTAATAAGCTGGACTAATCTCCATAATTTATATTTTTTGGGGTTTGCTTTTTTGAATTTTTTTTCATCTACAGACCAGTTGTACATACTCTAATTATAGCATATAATTTAGCTAAATATACTGCCTGGTGCGCCTGGGCTGAAAGTTTGGGATACAAACCGGAAATTACCAGAAATTTACTGGAGGTAATAAGTTATGCTACTTCTTGTACTTTCTTAATCTGCTATAATCTGCTATAATCTGCTATAGAATAATTATGGTAAAAAATCGTAAATTTGCTACTAGGATCTCACGACTTTCTCCGGAAATTTTCCTTAAAATAGCTCAGATTGATGAGCTAAAGGGACAGTGGATCGGGGGAGCTAACTTAAATCCCCAACTTCTGGGCAGGCTTAAAAGATCTGTTCTTATCACCTCAACTGGTGCTTCAACTCGTATTGAAGGGGCAAAACTTAGCGATGAGGATGTTGAAGATCTAATGAAAGGTTTAGCCATGCAAAAATTTGCTGATAGAGATAAACAGGAGGTACGCGGATATTTTGAGTTACTTCAAACAGTTTTTGAATCTTGGGAGCATATTAGATTTAATGAGAACACAATCAAGCATTTACATCAGGAGCTTTTAAAATATATTGAGAAAGACCAGCCTCACAGGGGTAAATATAAAGGTCAGGACAACAAAGTTGAGATGGTTGATGAGCAAGGAAGAAGAATTGGGGTTATATTTGATACTACCCCAGCCTATTTAACTCCAAAAGAGATGCTGGAGTTAGTTGAGTGGACTAAACATGCTTTAGAGGCCAAATTATCCCATCCTTTAATAATTATTGGTAATTTCTTGGTTGAATTTTTAAATATCCATCCTTTTAAAGATGGGAATGGTAGGTTATCCAGAATTTTAACTAATTTACTCTTACTACAGGCAGGGTATCTCTATATGCCCTATGTCTCCCATGAGAAATTAATTGAGGATCAGAAGCCAAAGTATTATATGGCTTTAAGAAAAAGCCAGAGAACATTTAAAAAGAAAATTGGAGATATAACAGATTGGTTAGGATTCTTTCTGGATATTATTCTTACCCAAGCTAAAGAGGCTATTAATTTAATGTCCGGGGAGAATGTTGAAAATATATTATCTAATAAGCAGCTTATTGTCTGGCAATACCTATTAAGAGTTGACGAGGCTACAAATCAACAAACCGCTGATGCAACTGGCATCGCTTATGCTACTGTCAGACAAACACTCTCTAAATTGCTTGAATTAAAGAAAATTGAGAGAGTAGGAATGGGACGCAGTAGCCGCTATCGCAAAATTTGACTGCATCTTCAACTAAACCAATTATCTGCCAATAGTTAATCGCTGTCTGCATACTCAAGCACATTCAGATCCACCATATCAACACTATCCATCTGTATTACCTCCCTAGGGCTATTAGCTATTGTCCTCAGTTTCACCTTAAGAGAATTCTTATGCATAGCATATGTAAATACCCTCTGGTTTTAGAAAAAACTTCCACTATAATAAAAATAGTTTTGCCTTTAGTTGGCAGGATTTTTATGTGGTGAAATACAATGACCATTTTTAATAAAAAATATTACGATGATATTTGGCCAGAAGGTGTCCATCGCCATGACTATGTAGATAATTGGATTTCCAGGTTTAAAACTGAATTTAAAGATTGTAAAAGTATTCTGGATATAGGCACAGGTTGTGGATTTATGGTTAAAAGGCTTCGGGAAGAAGGATATGATGCCTGGGGACTGGAAATATCTGATTATGCCATAGAGAATACCTGTGCCAAAGGCTATGTTATCAAAGGGGATGTTCGGGATATTCCTTTTAAGGATAATAGGTTTGATTTAGTTTTTTCTCAAGGGCTTTGGACTTATATTCCAGAAGATGAAGTAGACGCTGCTGCTAAAGAAGTTCATCGGGTCGGTAGAAAACAACTCCATAATATTGACCATGATAAATGTTTATTTTTACCTCATTTTATTACCTGGAAACCAATTGAATGGTGGAATGAAAAACTAGCTAAACCTAAAGTATTGGTCGCTTGTCCTACTCATATATCTAAAGATTATTCTTTCCAGAAATGGATAGATGTAGTTACCAAGCTAACCTATCCCAATTATGAAATCTTTGTAGTAGATAATTCACCTAATGGAGAAATGGTAGCAAAATATGGTTCACGGATTCCAATGGTGCATTTAAAAGTTGACTCCGAAGATAAAATGATACGGATTAACAATTCAATGGAAGTTATCCGTCAGAAGTTTCTCAATGGTAATTATACTTACTGGTTTAATCTGGAATGTGATGTGATCCCAACTACGGATATTTTGGATATTTTGATGAAGTTTACCCCACAGGCTGATTGGATTGGGCATGCCTATCCTCTTAAAGAAAGAGGAGATGACTTGCAGGTAAGTTCGGGGATTGGCTGTACTCTTTTAAGCAGAGAAATAGTTAAGGATTATAGTTTTGAAGGAGTGGATGAAAGTCCTGATGCTGCTTTTTGGGCGGTAGCCCAACAAAAAAAAGTTAAAACTGCTGAAATTTACCATTACTGCGTAATTAAACATTTAAAGGAATAACATATGGCAGTCCAAATCCGGCAAGAAATAAATATTATAGATACAGTTGCTGGAGGAGCTTCCGGGGTTGTTTTGGGGGCAGATGGATATATCCAGATAGATACTGCTGCATTTAACGGCACTGTTACTGCCTACTTTGAGGCTAATGTTTCAACTGCCCATGCTGCTAATACCCTTACTTTAAGAAGAATAGGAACAACCACAGATGATGCTTCGGTTAGCGTAGCTGCTACCGGACTTGTCCGTAGTGCAGACTTTTGGGCTTCTATTCCTGTTGGACAAACAGAGTATGGTATTTTTTCTGCTTCTACCACAGTCAGAATAAAAAATGCCCGAGTAATCATTATCCAAAATGCCCCTACTATTACCAGCACTGAAACCCAGATAGAAATAGGTTCTGTTTCCAATATCACTGCTACTACCAATACCGCCTTAACTAATCCTAAATACTGGCAATATGTGGGGGCAAATTGGGATGTGACTACTGCCTATTATGAAGCAACAGCAGACAGCCCTTCCACTAAAACTCCAGGTACAGTCCAATTACAAACTTCCACTTCCATTACTGCCCCCAGCTGGTCAAATGTTGGCTCGGCTATTTCTTTTGCCTCAACTACTCCTTTAAGACAAAGAAGTACTGCGGTTACTCTCACGGCTGGGAATTGGTACAGGTTAGTAGCCTCAAATAATGTTTCTACCAAGAGTACCATGCACGTCTACAATGGCAAGATTATTATTCCCCAAATGAGTTGGGTAGTGGTAGGCCCTGGTTCGACTATAGGTGGTTCTCAAGAGCCTGCTCTGGCTGCTCTCTCCTCCACCCGGGTGGCCTATGTGGAGGCGGGTTTTAACTATCTCTATGCCTATGATTTTGATGGTTCGACCTGGTCACAGGTGGGCAACGAGCTGCTCATAGTGAATACTGGCGGTCCTGCTCTGGCTGCTTTGTCCTCGACCCGGGTGGCCTATATAGATCAACAAAATAAGTCTCTCCGAGCCTATGATTTTGATGGTTCCAACTGGTCCTTGGTAGGTACCGGACTCACCAT
>CAYICZ010000022.1:9424-11128 GCA_964362195.1 uncultured Gammaproteobacteria bacterium
GGTCCTTGGTAGGTACCGGACTCACCATATCCGGGGCAAGTTTCCCGGCCCTGGCTGCTCTCTCCTCGACCCGGGTGGCCTACTATGACGATGCTCTTGAATCCCTTAGAGCCTATGATTTTGATGGTTCCAACTGGTCCTTGGTAGGTACCGGACTCACCATATCCGGGGCAAGTTTCCCGGCCCTGGCAGCTCTCTCCTCGACCCGGGTGGCCTACTATGACTCCACTCTTGAATCCCTTAGAGCCTATGATTTTAATGGTTCGACCTGGTCCTTGGTAGGTACTGGACTGACCATAACCGGGGCAGGTTGGCCGGCCCTGGCTGCTCTCTCCTCGACCCGGGTGGCCTACCTTGACAACACTCTGAAGTCTCTCCGGGCCTATGATTTGATTAATACTGCTGCCTCCTTTACCCTGCTTGAACCCCAATACCTGCTGGCTAATACTCTTTTTGCAGCAGGAACAGGACTACAAACTTTTTTAACCAAATGGGATTCTACTGAATGGACTTCAGTAACTAATACATATTATTTCCAGGCAGAAGCTGCAGATGGTTCTACTTCTGATGTAACACTTGAACAGGCAGACGGAGGAGGAACAGTCACCAACTCCACTTTAACCAATATTGACAATGCTCAGATTTCTGCAGCAATGACTATGCCTGCCAGCGAGAACTTAGATACTAAAGCCACCACAAATGCAGGGGATGTGGCAGCAGCAAGAATATTAGTAGCAACTGTAGTTTCAGCAGGAGGTTCATCTGCATCGCCTTCTGTCAGTCCATCAGTTTCTCCTTCTGCTTCAGTATCTCCGTCAGTAAGTCCATCTGCCTCTGTTAGTCCGTCTGTCAGTCCTTCTGCATCTGTTTCTCCATCAGCCTCTGTATCACCCAGTGTAAGCCCGTCTGCATCTGTATCACCCAGTGCCTCGGTCAGTCCCAGTGTCAGTCCGTCAGCCTCTGTATCTCCCAGTGTCAGTCCTTCTGCTTCTGTGTCACCAAGTCAGTCACCAAGTGCTTCAGTCAGCCCATCCGCTTCTGTAAGTCCTTCCCAATCTCCTTCTGCATCTGTTTCACCCAGCCAAAGCCCGTCTGCTTCTGTTTCCCCTTCAGAAAGTCCTTCCGCTTCTGTTAGCCCATCCCAATCTCCAAGTGCATCTGTTTCACCATCAGCATCAGTCAGTCCATCAGAATCTCCAAGTGCTTCTGTTTCACCAAGTCAGTCTCCATCCGCTTCGGTATCTCCATCAGCCTCTGTCTCGCCTTCCCAGTCCCCATCTGCCAGTGTATCTCCATCACAATCTCCTTCTGCCTCAGTATCACCATCAGCCTCTGTTAGCCCATCAGTTTCTCCCAGTGCTTCTGTCTCACCCAGTGAATCACCTTCAGCATCAGTATCACCCAGTGCTTCAGTTTCTCCTTCCGAATCTCCCTCTGCTTCAGTATCTCCCAGTGTCAGTCCATCAGCTTCTGTCTCTCCATCTGCCTCAGTTTCACCTTCAGAGAGTCCCTCAGCTTCAGTCTCTCCATCTGTTTCTCCATCAGCTTCTGTATCTCCATCTGCCTCAGTTAGTCCTTCTGCTTCGGTCTCACCTTCTGCATCTGTTAGTCCATCCCAGTCTCCATCTGCTTCTGTCAGCCCGTCTGTTTCTCCATCTGCGTCAATAAGTCCCAGTGCTTCGGTTTCACCTTCAGTTAGTCCAT
>CAYICZ010000023.1:0-9960 GCA_964362195.1 uncultured Gammaproteobacteria bacterium
GTGGCCTAGATATTACCTTTATGGGCACTTATCCCTTGCAAGGTCAGCCCTTTAAAGGTCTCTCCTTTAAAGTTATGCCTTGCAAAGCTTAAAACCATCACAGTGAAATTCAGAAGGTTTCTCCTTTAAAGCGACTCTTGATATTATTTGGTTAGGCAATTTAGTAGTAAAGCATATATTGACACTTTGTAAATTAGTCGCCTAATGCAGGTATAGACTATGCTTAAACGCACGATTGAGGATAAAATAGAGAAATACTTAACAGGAAAGGACTATAAAACTTTCTATATCCGGGGACCCAGGCGTTCCGGAAAAACAACAATCTTAAGAGAACTTTCTCCTTTTCGATTTAATCCGCCAAAAGGCGAATCAAAACATTTTGTATTTTAACCCACATTATTTACCTCTGTCAACTCTTAATTCCTTTTCCACTCTTTCAGCCAGGAAAATCTTCATTAAAGACTGGTAAGGAACATCCTTTTCTAAAATCCCAGGGCTATATCATAGAAAACCACAAAAAGGTGGGTTACACATTGATCCAAGTATAGTTGACAAATTTTATACTTTCATGTTACTCTCAAGGGGTTCTTTGAAAGGGAGTTTTAATTAAAAACGAGCGTGTGGCTCTGTACCGTCTGGTACGGGGATACGAGGAAGAAGGTTAATCGAAATTATCTGCGGAAACCTTCAGGTTTGTTGCAAACCTTAAGCTAATTTTGAAAAGAAATTAGCAAGCAATCTCCTAAACTTCAAAGATTTCAATTTATATGTGCGGAATATTTGGTTATGTTGGCAAAAAAGATGCTTCTTCTGTGGTTTTAGAAGGGCTTAAACGATTAGAGTATAGAGGTTACGACTCATGGGGAATTGCTGTTGTAGAAAATCAAATCAAAGTTGATAAAAAAATAGGTGCTATAGGTGCTATTGATAGTCTAAACAGTCTTCCCAAATCATCAATTGGAATCGGACACACCCGCTGGGCCACTCATGGTGGAATAACTGAAGCTAATGCCCATCCGCATTTTTCTTCTGACAAAAGTTTTGTTCTGGCTCAAAACGGCATAGTAGAAAATTATTCCGAACTTAAAAATAGCCTGCTAAAGCAGGGTTATACATTCGAAACTGAAACAGACACAGAGGTAATTGTCCGGTTGATTGAAGATTGTTTAAAAGTTAATAAGAATTTAAAAGAGGCAGTACGAAAAGCTTTTTTAAGCTTAAAAGGCAGAAACACTATAATTGTTTTAACCAAAGATGGCCAAATTATTGCCGCCAGAAATGGCTCTCCCCTGGTGGTTGGAGTTGACGGCAAAGAGATATTTTTCTCATCCGATACTTTATCTTTCGCGCCATTTGTTGATAAGGTTATTGCTGTTGATAACGGACAGATGGTTTATTACAACAAGAAGCTTCACCTGATAGATATTAAGTCTAATAAGACTCTTCCATACAGTCTGGAAAAAATCAATTTTAAAAGCAGTAAGGTTGATAAAGAAGGTTATGATCATTTTATGCTAAAAGAGATTCATGAAAGCCCTTATGTTATCAACCAAGTAGCTAGTCAACCTGATCAGGATCCTAAGATATACAGGTCATTTATTCAAAATATTTTAGATGCAGCTACCGTATACACCATAGGTTCAGGAACAGCTGGTATTGCTGCCTCGCAAATCGCTTTCTATTTAAGAACTTTTGGCAAAATCAAAGTGATCAGCTTAATCGGGGCTGAGGCTTACGAATATTTTGATCTCTTCACTAAATCAGACTTGGTAATTTCTCCTTCTCAAAGCGGAGAAACAGCAGATGTTTTAGAAATTTTGGAAATTATAAAAAAAAGGCAAGTAAAAATTGCCTCTTATGTTAACATGCCGGGATCGACAATGACACGGCTTTCAGATTATAAGTTTATGGCACAGGCAGGCCCGGAAATTTGTGTGATGGCTACTAAAACCTTTACCTCAAAACTAGCTTGGGGATATTTAATCTCAAAGATGGTAAGTAATAAGTTAAATGAGGCCCAAAAAAACTTGAGATTACTGTCAGAAGAGGTAGAAAAATACTTAAACACCGCGACACACCATGAAAGCTTAAAAAAACTTGCTAAAAGACTATCCCAATCCAAAGATATCTTTTTGCTTGGTAAGTATCAAAACCTTAACATCATTAAAGAG
The DNA here is from genome assembly GCA_964362195.1 of uncultured Gammaproteobacteria bacterium. Taxonomy (GTDB): domain Bacteria; phylum Patescibacteriota; class Microgenomatia; order Daviesbacterales; family UBA10151; genus CAYICZ01. Next base: position 2,172 of record CAYICZ010000023.1, read on the forward strand.
GGTATGATTAAAATCATTGAAGGATCTTATATACATGCACACGGTATTCCTGCCGGAGATTTAAAACATTATGCCATTACTTTAATGGAAAAAGGAGTGCCGGTAATTGTAGTTGTATCAGAAGATGTAGCAAAAGATGATGTCTTAAATGCCCTAAACCAGATTAAGGCTCGCAGGGCAGAAGTAATTGGCATATCTTCCAAACCTCACCCGGGTTTTGATTACTATATTCCTGTTGTTGATACAGGTGAAACTCAAGCAATTATGAATATTATTCCCCTGCAACTGCTGGCTTATTATATGGCAGTGGAACTGGGTAATAACGTTGACAAACCCCGGAATATAGCCAAAAGTGTTACCGTAAAATAACCTTTTCCAGAACCTCATACAACACTATTCCCAAAGAAACCATGACATTAAGTGACTTATTTATCCCAAACATGGGTAGTTCTACAACTGCATCTGCCATTTTCAATACCTCTTTAGAAACCCCATCTGATTCATGCCCCACCACCAAAGCTAAAGGCAGTGTATATTCAAACTGATCATAAGGCACACTGCTTTTAACTTGCTCCACAGCCACTACTTGTAAATTTTTAATTTTAAATTTTAAATTTTTAATTACCCCGACAGCGTCGGGGGCATACTCCCATTCCACCACTTCTGTAGTATTAATGGAGGCTTTTTTAATCCTGGGATTTGGTGGAATTTCGCTCCCCCCGCATAAATAAATCTTTTTAGCAGCCACTGCATCTGCCAGTCTGAAAATAGACCCAATATTATAAGTATCTAAAACATTATCTAAAATAATATAAATTTCCTGCTTTTTACTTATACCCTTTACCCTAGACCCTAGACCCTTTCTTAGCTGTTTAGCATTTAACTTGATATTCACCGCTAAATTATATACCATAAAGTTAATGCCTCAGATAAAATTTGATAAAAATACCGTCTTAATAGCTCTATTTGTTTTCCTGATAATTGGTATCCCTGTTTTTACATACAAGTTTGGTAATCTTTTGACAATGTTTGGCTCAAAGACATCAAAAACAACCCCAACTAATTCACAAAAGCCCATTCAGATTCAAGCACCCAAGGTTAGTCCAAAACCTGTATCTTTGCAGCAAGGCCCGTTTACCTGTCCATCAACCCCTGATTTTTGTAAGTCAGGAGCAGATATTAATCAAAATGGCAAATATATAGGATTTGGAGCAAAAATTGCCACAGGAAGTGCAATTTATGCCTCATTTGATGGGGATTTAACTGGCCTTTCATCCACCCTTCCTAACAAGGAAAAAATGATTGTTTTATATATTGATAATAAAGACCGGGGTTTAAGGGCATCTTATTTTTTCCAGGGAGACAAAACCCCTGAACCTAAAGTAGTCAAGGCAGGAAACCAAATTGGCACTACAGGTTCAGTATCATCCCTGTATAATGCTTCTTTGGTTTTTTCTATTACTAAAAATGACCCTGTAAATGGAGATAAAATAAAACTTAAGCTTACGGATTTTAAATAATATGGATGAAGATAGTCCTAAACCAGAGGTACTTGTAAAACCAAAGAATTTTTTTCAAACAAGAGCAGGCATCAGCCTGATTAGTTCTTTAGGCTTTATTTTACTGTTTATTATAGTAGTAATTAGTTTGAACTATTTTAAAACTACAAATTTATCCGGCACTCCCTTAAAAATAACTTTAGTACCGGAAAATTACGGCTTTAAAGTTGGAGATTTAAGCCTAAATTGCCCTGTGGAATCCAGCTTTTGTAAAAGCCAAAAACTAATAAATTTAAGTAAAAAAGATACTGTTACCTACAAAGCAGCTTCAGGTTCGGCTGTTTCAAGTTTAATTACAATTCCATCCCTGGAAAATATAGCTGTTTCTGAGGATAGGAAAAAGCAAAAAAAATACTTTTATGAATCTGTTGTTACAAAAGACGGAAAATCCTGCTACACCATTGCCTATACCCTGCCTTCTGATGCCACTTTTAGTAATATTTTGGATATAGACAGCCTGCTGAAAAATAAAAAAGTGGCTACTTTAGGCTCAGATACCTTTCAGGTAGGAGCAGATGAAGCAAATGTGCTAATCCAAATCAGAAACACTCCAATGGATCCGGGCATCCCCTGTTCCTTAATCAAAAAAAGCCCTGCCTTTTTTAACAATTTTTAAGCAAAATGTGGTAAAATAGGTTTATTATGCAAACAATTACAGTTCCTGCAAAAACATTTGAGAAGATACTTTCCAGACTAGACCAACTAGGCAGAATGGTTGAAACCATAAATGAAAAGCTGGAGGGAGCACCCCCCTATGGCTCGGATGAATGGTGGGAATGGTCTAATAAAAAAGCCTTAAAAAGTATCAAGGAAGGTAAAGGTACTGTAATCCATAATAAAAAAGAGCTTAATGCTTTTTTCAATAATTTAAGACATGAATGAAACTGACCATTACTCCAGAGGCTCAAGATCAACTTGACAATTTACCTGTACATATACAGAAGAAAGCCAATCGTCAATTTACATACCTACTTTCAGATTACCGTCATTCATTCTTAAGAACCAGGAAAATGGGAGGATTTAATATTTTTGAAGGCAGAATAGATATTCACTACAGATTCAGCTTTCAGGTTGAAGGAGAAGATATTTATATTCTAATTATTGGTCCTCATGATGAAGGCTTAGGAAAGAAGTAAAAAGTTTCCAGCAAGATTTCCCCAAATGTGGGGTAGGTTTTTGGGTGGATATGGAAAAATATAACTTAATAGATCAGAATATTGCTTGACAGAAGTTAGGTAAATATTTACAATCAACTTACTATGCAAATAATGTTGCCTTTAACTATAAAAATAATAGAAGATAAACGTTCAAAAGATGCCCCATTTGTGGCATATACTCCAGAGCTGGATGTAGCATCCTGTGGCCCTTCCGAACATAAAGCTAAAGAGAACCTTCATGAAGCAGTAGAAATTCTGCTTGAAGAAATAAATAAAAAAAGTGACATTACTATCTTCCTTGAGGAATTAGGTTTTCAAAAAATAAACAAGGGTTGGATTCCCCCTGTTGTCAGCTTTGAATCTTTCTCTTTCCCCTACTCTGTCTAAATAAATGCCCAGACTTACACCTATTGATTACAGAAAATTAGTAAAAGTATTTGAAAAGAAAGGGTTTATATATACCCGCACAAAAGGAGATCATCTTGTTTACCAAAAGATGGGTTTACTTAGGCCAGTTATTATTCCAAAATATAAGTATGTTCCGGAATTTATCATCCTGAAAAACCTCAAAACAGCAGGCATCAGCCGTGAGGAATATCTTCAATTACTTCAAGAAATATAATTTCCCGGCAAAACTTCCCCAAATATGGTATAATAATGTCAAGTATGAACACTGCCATTGAGCGTGGAATAATACCTCCTTCAAGGACTGATATAGAAGCTGCAAACAATGCAGCTTTGTGGCCGGAAAGCCTCTTAATTTCCTGGGCAAAAAGATTAGGTCCACCTATTTTAGCTAGCACAGGACTGGTTATTGCATGCGCTCCGCAGGAAGTAAATAAACCTGCCATTGTTGAACCGGCAAAACCAACTGCCACAGTCACTGCCATTCCCGGTATTGGAGGAAGTGAGCCACTTGCAACTGTTGCTCCCGGTTATCCAAATGCTAAAGAATTAAATGACATCATCAAAAGGTTGAATGACCCAAGCACAGCAGGAAGCGTAAGCCAGGAAGAGAAAAATATGGTTACTTTGGTTATATCTGTCCCAGCCCAGGGTACAGCTACAGCAGAAGCCCCTACTCCAGAGGCTGTAGACATTTCAAAATGTGTATTTATTAAAGATCCAGTAATATGTGTTCAGGGACAACCCAGAACAAGACCTGGTTACGAAGATCAGATAACGGGTGTGGAATACAATGATATTCAAGGCACTCCAATAAATACGCGAGCAGGCTATTTTAGTGTAGCTAAGGATAATGAAACCCAAAAAATAGTAGGTGTTAGTATTAACTTTGTTGATGGATCAACTATAAATATCCGTGCTGATGATCTTGATATTGCGAATAAAAATTCCAGAGAGGTCAAAGACAACGAGGTTGTTGCCAAAGTTGGAAATTCCGGTTATGTATCTTTTTCTACAGGAGCAAATATCGACTTTCAAACGGGTAAGGCAACAGTTCCACAATCATTCTTTATAAATAATTTTCCAAAGGAAGTTACTCAAAAATCTAAAAAGCTAGTTCAATCAACTGGAGGAGGACCTAATGTTGTAGTTACAACAAAGTTCGAGGACTAGAAAACCCCTACTCCTGTACATCCTTAAAACTAATCTCTAAATAGACTACATATTTTTAGCTTCCTGTCCTTGACAAATACCCGCAAAAAACGAACAATAAAAGTAATGTCCAAATCTTTCTTATTAGTGAAAGTTTTTATTATTTTTTTGCTTTTTATAACTAGCCTATTAACCCCTTATTCAGTCTTTGCATCATTAACTGATCCTAGCTCGTTTGTCGTCACGAAAGGATATTATGATTCCAGCTCACCTATACCACCTAATTTACAAAATGCTCCTGATTGCCCTAAAGCCTGTAATGTAGTTGGTCAATGTGCAAACAGCCAGAATATAGGTAATTGTGGGCTACAAAGTTGTGACGGAGGTAAAGCCTGGACAAAATATGATGTTCAATCATGCAAATTTATAAGCTTCGACCCTGATGTAGGCCCAGAGGGAGAGTTAACATGCCAAGCTTTGTATACCCAAGGAGAGGTTGTCTATTCCATAGGTGATAAATGTTATGCTCCGGAATCCGGACTTCATTCCAGCAGCTGCTTTGGAAACCCCAGCCCAAATGAATATAAAACATGCTGCAGTTATACTTCCCCTTCTTATGTTAATCCCGGATCTTGTGTTGATTATGCCGGAGATACAACTAACCCTCCTTGGGAAGGAGAATGCCCTGCAGGATATCGGCGGGAAGTTTTTTGTGGAGGAGCTGGACAGCCTACCTGTGGACAGGCTGCATGCGGGGTAGTCTGTACTCCCCAGCCTGACCAGAAATATAACCAGTGCGCCCAGACCGGAGCAGCAGGCACCTGCCTTTATGATTACCCTGCCGGTGATACTATCGAGGTTACTCCTTCAAGCTGTTCAGACGGCTCAACAGAATATAACTGTACCAGAGATTATGGAAGAATTGCCGGACAATGCGGCAATCCTTATCCTCCCACTTTAAATGCCCCTATTAACAATACCTGCAGCAACCTTCCCATTTCCTGGAGCGGGACCCCTTTTGATACCGGAACCTGCGGAGTGGGTTTTTGGGTGGATATTGATAATGATACCAACTGGGACAATGGTTATCCCCATAAATGTGTTTCCGGAACAACCAGCATTGCTACCAACGGATCTGATTTTGGCCCCGGATTTACCTATGACCCAAGCAAATCCTATAATGTCAGGGTATTTAATAATTCTCCTGATAATTTTGGCCATTCCAATAGTGTATCTTCTTCACCTGCCTCCTGTGCCGTTCCTACCCCTACTCCCACCCCTATTCCCGGCTTTAGTTATTCCCTTTCAAGGCCGGCTGATGTCACAATCCAAATCCCCTCATCCGGCTCTGCCAGCGGTTCAACTGATGTTCCTTTAACTTTAGTCTCAGGAAGTACGCAACCTGTTAGTATTAGCACCTCAGGTTCCGTACCCGCAGGAACAACTACCCTTTTGACCAATAATGGCTGCTCACCCAATTGTTCTGTCACCCTAAAATATACCATCCAATCTTCTACTAATCCGGGAACTTATCCAATTACAGTTTCAGGCAGTCCCGGAGCAAGTAATGGAAGTGTCACCTTTAATTTAATTCTTGTCAGTCCCAGCGTACCATCATGTACTGTTGGCTTTAGCTCAAATACGGTTACATACAACAGCACTACCTCATCCTGGAATTCTACCCAAATTAACTGGACAACCACAAATATGGGAGGGAGCAAACTTTGGTATTACACTCCGGGCAGTTGTGGTAGTCTAAGCAACTGCCAAACAAAAGCCTCGGGCTGGACTACAATTACTAATGCTACCTATGATGCAGCCTTTAACTATGTCTGGAACCCAAACTCCTCTAATCCTGTTGCAAATAGTACTCATACCATTAGTGTATCTGATCTTTCAAATAAGATTACTTGTGTAAAAGATATCGGCTTTGGTACTACCTCTACTCCTGCTCCTCCCCCTCCTCCTGCACCTTCCGGCTGTACTATATCCGGCTCTCCTAGCTCTGTACCACCACGCGGGAATGTTAATGTCACCATTACCGGCCCGGCTGGAGAGTACAGAGTAACTTGTCCTGACGACTCCAGTAGAGGTCCTGGCTCAAAAGATGCCCCATGGATGTGCTCAACCCCCACTGATCCGGGTACCTACCAGATGAGTGCCGTGGGCCCTGGTGTATCCTGCTCTACAAATATCACAGTTGCTACATCCCCGGCAGATTGTAATGTCCGGGAGAGCTGGACTATTTTGGGTTATGCTTTTAATGATTCCAGTTATGATTCAAATACCTGGCCTGCTTATGCCTGGAATCAGCAAAATAACAATCAATGCTGGAGTTATTCCAACCCCTATGGTTCACTACCTCAATCATCTACTCTGGCCCAGTCTGCAGCCCAGGGAGCAGTTCTGGCTGCCAGAAGCTGTAATGTTAATAGCGATTGTAATGACAATAAAACCTGCACTAATGATACTTGTACTCAAGTCTGTGTATCGCCTGGTGCCTACGGAGGCTGCGACCAATACGCCAAACAGTGTACAAATTCCCCGCTTTATTATGGTTCCACCTGTGGCACTTCCCCGACCGGAGGGAATATGTATTGTGGTGGTAACGTAAACACCAGAGTCGGAGACGGAGTCTGCTATGACACTCTTTGTAAAGTTAATGGTGAGTGCGGAGATGATGGAAATATTTGTACAACAGAGCAATGTAACAATTATCAGCCTGCATCTAATGACCCATATTCAGGCTCCAGCCCGGAAAGATTAGGTACCTGTTATCCATCATTCAGGCCATCTGCAACTATTTGTGGTGCTTCTCCAACCGGAGGAAGCAAATATTGTGACAATGCAGGAAACTGTTTAGATACCCTGTGCAGGACTAACAGTGACTGCGGAAATGACAGCAATATCTGTACCAAAGATATCTGCAGCGGTTACCAGCCGGCAACTCCCGGCAGCGGGTATGACGGGCCTCAACCGGAAAGATTAGGTACCTGTTATCTGCCAGAGCCAAATGGGTTTTTCTGCGGCACCTCACCAAACAGTGGGAATATGTATTGTGATGGTAACAAAGTCTGTGCTGATGAGCTTTGTAAAACCAGCAGCGAGTGTAATGACGGCAACTCCTGTACTAATGACTCATGCAGTGACTATCAACCGGCAAGTGGTGGTGATGGATATAGCGGACCCATAGCTGAAAGAATGGGTACATGTCAGCATCTAAGTGTAGCCCCCTACAGTGTCTGTTCAACAAATCCTGATAGCAGTCCTGCCAAGATGTGCTCATATGAACCAACCGCTACCTCTCAATGTAATCTTGACTATATCAGTTGTACTAACCCGAAACAAAATGATCAAAACTGCTGTGGTACTACCAATATTCAGGGCAAACAATGTCAGGGATCCTGCAATTTGACTGCCTTCCCATCATACCCGCCAACTGGAATCCCCCCCAAGGCAGGCATAGTTGTTCATGCAGAGGGAAGCAGGTGCGGATTAAGTTATACTGTCACCACT
>CAYICZ010000024.1:0-8586 GCA_964362195.1 uncultured Gammaproteobacteria bacterium
AAAAGAACACTGCACAGGAGATTACTTAGCAAGGTTTATTTGTTGTTTTTTTATCTCCTCCTGCAAATATTTTTTATCAACGTCCGAGATAGCTTCTTCATTTAAAATAGAATGACCGTTTTCCGCAACAGCGCCTATGGCATATTCACTCATGCTTGGGTGGCCAATTTTTCTGGTGATAATCAGATCCAGCGGAGCATGTATTGCTTTGGCAATTTCCGATGCAACTACAACACCACCCCGAGGAAGGGCATAGATAACTGTATCCTGACCCTTAAACTTTTTAAGCAGTTCTGCCAGTTTATTCCCTGCATCAGGCCTGTCTTTAAAAGTTAAATCCATCCTTAAGACATACTACCATATATATAACTTGCAGGAAGTATTGTGGAAAATAGTTTATTTTAATGATAGAATGCGGGTGATTTATGCCATTTAATGCATTGAAGGATTATCCGGTTGTAAAGTGCATAGAGGATGAGAAAATTCATTGCGTGCAAAGGAAGCATCCAATATTTCTGCTTGGTCATATTTTGCTTCTTTGTATAACTGTATTAATAATTCCTGTTTCGCTTTTTACAATCTCTTTTTCGTTTCCAAGCTTTTATGTCCTTATTACCAGTCCTGTTTTGGTAGTATACACCATTCTTACTACCATTTCCGTTTTTTGGGTAGTGTTCCTTTATTTATATTTTTCCTGGTACTATCATTTTTATGTGATTACCAGCAAAGCTTTGATTGACAGGTATTCATTCAGATTAGGAGGGGAATATTCTGAAGTTGTCTATGGCGATAAAATGCATGTTCAGGAAATTGTCAGAAAGCCCCGTAATCTATTTTATGATCTTTTAAAAATCCATGATGTTTATATTTACTTCCATAAGTTGGAAAAAGAGGAGCCTTTTATATTCAGAGGCCCTCAGGATTCCCAGGAAATAGAAGATTTAATAGAGGATTTAAGGGTTAAAACATGATATTTGTTGAAAAATTGTCGCCATATATTTTTTTACTTGTGTTTATATTCCTGCTTTTTTTGTATGTTCTGATAATGTATGCACAAAGAAGAGCATTTTTGCAGACCAGGCTTTCTCTGCCCTTCTTTGCCCGATATCTGCTAATAATTTGTCCGTTTTTTATTCTGTTTAACATTATATTTATATTTATGGTCCGGCCTTAAGACTTCTGGTAATTTCCTTCCAAAAGTCCTAAAATTTGCTGAAATTTCCTAGGTGGCGTATCTAACCCATCTCCCAGGTGGACAGAGGTGGACAGATTCATATTTCACATCGTGTCCAATTGTTCCACATCGGATGTGTAACGCTGATGTGTAACACTGATTGTATTTTTAAAATGAATGTCCTAAAATTTGCCCTATAATCATTAAATGGTATAATTCTGGGCATGAAAGAGGCTTTAGGATTGCCCATGGTTGCATTTGTTGCCGGGAATACTCTCGACACTTTAATGACACATCTTTATACAAATCAAGGTGCGAGTGAGATAGGTATTGTTGGTAGTCAATTTTTTGCTGCAGGAGAGCTAGATAAAGTAATGCTTGCAAAAATGACACTTGTTGCATCAATAGTTGGTATCCGTCTACTGTCAGAATTACGTGATGAAGAAAAAGGAGGGATCAGATGGAGATTTGTTTCCCATAATTCTATGAAAATAGGAAACTACTTCTTATGGGCAGCTTTAACCTGGAATTCGGGGAATATTATATTAGGCCACTTTATTTCTTAATAATAACCCCAGAAGTTAAGTTGGATAATATTTCCCATGGTTCGGTTGATTCATCCTGAGCGAACCTGTACTGAGCGTAGTCGAAGGATTGACTCACCACTATAGAAAGTCCTAAAATTTGCTTGTGGATATTGCCTCTACTATTTCCAGAAATGGAATCGTAATTAGATTAACAGAAGAAAGATGGAAACACATCTGTATGATGCATCCAAGCTTAGCTAATAAGCAATCTAAAGTTTTAAATTGCATAAAAAATCCAGATTATATTTTGAAAGGTGGAGCAAGAGAGTTATTAGCAGTTTCTGCACTTCCCAAAAGAGGCTACATTGTGGTAGTATATAAAGAGTTATTCTCTGATGGATTTATTATTACAGCCTTTGAAACAACAGATAAATTGTGGTTATTTAAAAAGGAAATAGTATGGAACAAACTTTCGTAAACAATGTTTTACCAAAATTAGGGTTAGGTGCTATTAGGAGCATGCGTCATGCTCCTTTGTGGTTTTCTTATGACAGAGAAGGGGATGCTGTGCATGTAATTTTTGAAGAGGCAAAAAGATCTGATAAAGCAGCTTTGGATAAGAATGATATTATTGTTACCAAAAGAGGTAAAAAGATTATTAATATGACTATTCTTAATGCCAGCCGCCTCTTTAATTAAATCTGGTAATTTATTTAAAAAAGTCCTAAAATTTGCTCATGAGAAATGTTTTGATATTTCATGGAACCGGGGGTAATCCTCAGGTGAACTGGTTTCCCTGGCTTAAAAAAGAGTTAGAAAAGCAAAGGTGTCAGGTTTTTGTTCCCAGATTTCCTCACCCAAAAAATCACACTTTAGCTGATTGGCTTAATGTTCTTAAAAAATATGAAAAGTATATGAATGAAGAAACTATTTTAGTAGGCCACAGTTTGGGAGGGCTTTTTTTACTTAGGGTTTTGGAAAGATTAGAAAAACCTGTTGCTGCTGCATTTTTAGTTGCTGCTCCAATAGGACTTAAAACAATTAAATATTATGTATCTGATGAGAAATTCAGCGGATTTGAATTCGATTGGGCAAATATTAAGAACAAAGCAAAGCATTTTACTGTCTATCATTCAGATGATGATCCGTATGTTTCAAAAAGAAATGGGGAAGGGCTGGCCAAACATTTAGGAGTAGATTTAACATTTATTCCAAATGCCGGACATTTTAATACGGAAAGCGGTTATACAAAATTTGATCAGCTTCTTGAAGATATAAAAAAGATTTTGTAGAAAATTTACTTAAATTGCACTGAAAGGGAAGTATTTAAAGCTGCTGCCAGTCTTTTAAGAAAAGAAATAGATGGGCTTGTCCTGGCCTGTTCAACTCTAGAGATAACAGATTGAGTAGTATTCATCCTTTTTGCCAACTCTTTTTGAGTGATTTTATTTTCTATTCTTGCACGAATAATAGCCCTGGTAATTTCAAATTCCGGTTGAGATTCCTCATAAAGTTTTTTAAACTCCAGGTTTTTCAATAATTTCTGTTTGTATTTATCCCAATTAGTCATGATGTAATAATATCGCAAATATGCGATATTGTCAATTACTACTTTTTAAATTTACGTATCTGGTATTCTTGTAAACGTTCTTCGGAAATTTTAATTTCTTTAGGGGGAGTTTTTTGTTTCTTTTTCTTAAAACCATGAAGAATAAGAAATATTCTACCAGTTACGGTAACGTAAAAGATACGAATATTGTCTGAGCCGATAATACGATATTCCCATAAACTGGTACCGGTTAGTTTCTTAATATGAGGATAACCACCCTCTAGTCCAAATGCCTCAAGTAATCCTATGGCATTAATTATCTTTAACTTTGTTTTTGGTTCCAGCGAATCCATGAACTCTTCAACAGGCTTATTACCTCTGGAATTTTCATACATCTCAATTTTCCATTTCTGATCCATGAATTTAGTTTAGCATAGTAAGAAAAAAAATTAGAGTTTTTGGAATGGTGATATACTGAAAATATAAGAAGGGGGTGAGATAAAATGAAATTAAATCCAAGTAAAGTGGCTTTAACTTTAGGTTTTGAGCGGATTTACAAAGAAATTGAAAAGTTTAAAGATACTCACTTTCCTGCCGGGAGTGAATATCCAAACCATTCCACAATTAGAGGAATATTGTGAGTCGTCAGAGCGTTGAACTCTAATTTTTCTTTCCCATTGCTGAAAAAGACTGTTCTTGCCGTTAAACTAACGACTCGAATTGCTCCCGGAAGGCTTTACACCTTCAATCTCACTATCATCTCATACATAAAACTTGCGTCCTACGGACTTGACAATAATGCGTTCTATTTAGTTGAACTAATAGGAGCATATTTTTTAAAGAACAAAGGAATAATAAACCTTAATTAACAATATGTCTGTGATTTTTATCACTCTATTATTTCAAAAAGTTTATATTTTGATTTGGCTCCTGAGAGAAGCCTTATATTTGATTTATTAGTTTTAAAATAATCTGCTAAAGCTAAAATTGCAGCCCTGTTTGCTCTTCCCTCCAAAGGAGGTTGGTTTAGATAAACATGCAGATTTTCCAATAAGTCTTTTTCTACTGCTTCCCTTTTGGAATTAGGATGAACTATTACCAAGATCTTCATTATCTGATATTATTACAATAAAAGTGCTACAGTTAAGTTAATGCCAAAAAACTTTCCAAAATTACTTTTCTCAGTTGGAATTTGTTTAGGAGCTGGAGTTTTAGGCTCATTTTTTACAGTTTCCGCAATTCCGGAGTGGTATTCAACCTTAAACAAGCCTAGTTTTTCTCCACCAAACTGGATTTTTGGCCCTGTATGGACAATTCTTTATATTTTAATGGGGTATTCGCTATATCTGGTCTGGACAAAGAAAAAAGTTCCTGCTATTTTTTGGATTCAGCTTGTCTTAAATGCAGTTTGGTCTATTATCTTTTTTGGGATGAGAAATCCCAGTTTGGCTTTGGTAGATATTATGGCTTTATGGATCGCAATTGTGTTAACAATTAAAGCCTTCTATAAAATAAATAAACTGGCCGGGAATTTACTAATTCCTTATCTGGCCTGGGTTTCCTTTGCCTCTATTTTAAATTTATCAATAGCGCTATTAAATTAAATGTAGCTCTTTGTGTTGACACTTTATCAAGTGGGGTGTACATTAAAATTATGCAGTTATCTGTCCTGGTGCCGCTTCTTTTATCGGGAGTAGTAGTTGCAATTTATGCTTTGCGCCAACCCTTACAGCAAAGCGGATTTCCGATTGACCCTTATTACACAGCTCTGTTTGCCTTACCGATTCTTTTGATTCTTCTGAAAAAATATTCTTTTGATGATTTGGGATTTAGGGTTGGCAAGCCTTTAATGGGAATCTTTTTTGTTTTTCTGCTGCCGGTAATTTTATATTTAAGATGGTATTTGATGGGACGTCAATTCACTTTGCCCGTGGAGTTACCACTGATGCTTTTGATTGGTTCTTTTGCCGAAGAATTTTTCTTCCGGGGGTATTTGCAGGAAGATTTTAAAAAAAGATTTGGCGGGAATATCTGGATTAGTCTGGCCATTACTAATATTATTTTTGCCTCAGTGCACCTGGTTAAAGGTTATTCACTGCCAGCTGCAGCTATGACTGGCTGGATTGGAGTTTATTTTGGCATTACCAAAGATAGTCAGGGAGGAAATTCCCTGTTTTATTCCATGGCAGCTCATGGTTTATATAATTTGGTGGCCACTTCAGTAAATTTGATATAATTTTTGCATGTCTTTAAAGGTAGGGATAGTAGGGACACAAATAAACAATTTGTGGCTAATTACATACCTTTTGTGCTTAAATTTAGATTGCCAAAATTAAGAAAAAACAGGATAATTTTTGAAAGAGATGAATTTGGGAGGATAATACGCTCAAAACCTCCAGATATTCAAATTTAATTTTCTCATGTATAATTTACCGGAATGAAAAATTATGGTCGCAGTTAAAAACGAGGGGATAATTTTAGAAAAAACAGATCTGGAATTCGAAAATAAGGGTGTTTTCAACCCTGCCTGTATCCAGGTGAATGGTATTACCCACATGTTTTATCGGGCAACTAACCATAATGATATTTCTTCCATAGGTTACTGCCAGCTGAAGGATAATAAAGTTATAAAAAGATTTAAAGAGCCTGTTCTTTTCCCTGAATTTGATTATGAGAAAGAGGGAGTCGAGGATCCCAGAATTACTCTACTTAATCAAACATTTTACCTCTTCTACACAGCTTTTGACGGACAGAATGCCTGTATAGCTTACGCAACGAGCAATGACCTAATCAATTTCGTCAAGAAAGGTCTTCTTTCGTCGAATATCACCTATAAGGAAGCCAGCGAGATCTTCCGTCAGGAGAACATAAAGGAGGAGTATTTTATCTGGAAACTCCATCTGGAAACAAAGTTTAAAGAACTCAATTTGTTATGGGATAAAGATGCTTTATTATTTCCGAAAAAGATTAATAATCAATTTGCCCTTATTCATCGTATCCGTCCGGATATACAGATTATATATTTCCAAAACTTTAAAGATCTGACAGATGATTACTGGAAAGCCTACTTGAAAGAATTAAAAAAATACATATTACTCGAACCGAAATTCCAGTTCGAGAATCAATACATCGGCGGCGGTTGTCCTCCTATTGAAACAGAAGACGGATGGCTCCTTATCTATCATGGCACGGAGGATACCCCTTTTGGGAATATCTATCATGCCGCCGCTGCCCTTCTTGATCTTAAAAACCCCCTAAAAGTTTTGGGGCGGTTAAAAGAACCTTTGTTTTCCCCAAAGGCTCCCTGGGAAAAAAGTGGCGTTACAAATAATGTTGTCTTTCCTACCGGAGCAGTCATAAAAGATAAAAGACTTTATATTTATTATGGGGCTGCCGACAAATTAATCGCCGCAAAATCTGTTGACCTCACAGAGCTATTGACGCAGCTTAAGAAAAACCCCTAAAACTATGCGCACTAACCAGCAAAACAAATCTTGGATCGTTTATCTTTCCACCTTTCCTCCACGACGATGTGGTATAGCTACCTTTACCGCCGACCTTACCAATGCTATCGATCAAATGTTCAAATCGTCGCTTGAGTCAAAGATTGTCGCGATGAATCTTACTGAAATAAGTTATTTGCCCTATTCCGACAAAGTAATTTTCCAGGTTAGCCAACCTAGTGAAAAAGACTATGTTAATGCTGCCACTAAGCTCAACCAGATTGATGCGGTAAAGCTCGTCAACATTCAACATGAATTCGGTATCTTCGGAGGAGAATACGGTTCATATCTGCTTCTCTTTCTGAAAAAACTTCAGAAACCAGTTGTTACTACATTTCACACCGTTCTTCCTGCTCCGGATGAAAAAATGCGCCACACTGTTCAAACTATAATGAAATATTCGAAAGGAATAATCGTTATGACCTACTCCTCAAAGGAAATTCTCAAGGGAGATTACGGATTAGATCCTAACCGAATTCAAGTTATTCCTCACGGAATCCATCATGTTTCCTATAAAACCAGTGAGCACGCCAAATCTATTCTCGGTATATCTGGTAAGCTGATCCTTTCAACCTTTGGGCTCCTTAGTCCCGGCAAGGGAATAGAGTACGCAATTGAGGCTCTACCACCGGTAGTAGAAAAGTTCCCTAATGCTCGATTTCTGATCGCCGGCGTCACTCATCCTGTTATCCTGGAACAGATGGGCGAAAACTACCGTAATTTTCTTACTAAAAAAATTTATGAACTTAAGCTTACTGACTACGTTTCCTTTTATAATACCTATTTTAATCAAAATGACCTCTTTAGATTTTTAGAGGCTACTGATGTCTATCTTTCCCCCTCCTTGAATCCAAACCAAACCGTCTCCGGCACTTTATCTTACGCTCTAGGTAGTGGTCGTCCGGTAATATCTACAGCTTTTGCCCAAGCCAAAGAAGACATCACGAGTGAGGTCGGCATATTGATTGATTTTAAAAACCCGCAGGCTTTCGCTGGTGCCATTATTAAATTATTGGGTAATAATCGCCTACGTCTACAGATGGGTAAAAATGCCTACTTCCGCACAAGACATATGACCTGGCAAAATGTTGCCCTTTCCTACCTAAAATATTTTTCGCAATTTGCGCCAGAGCTAACACTGGAACACAGGAAACTTCCACCCATAAAACTGACGCATTTGGCTAAATTGACTGACAATTTCGGCATTATTCAGTTTGCCAAACTTACCGAGCCAGATCTTTCTTCCGGATATACCCTGGATGATAATGCCCGAGCTTTAATCGTAGCCACCCTCCATTATAAAAAATTTAGGATTCCCTTCTCACTAAAACTTGCCTCCATATACCTCAACTTTATTTATCGGACAGCCAAACCTAATGGTTATTTTAATAATTTTGTTAATCCAAACCATACTATTGATGAACAGAAAAATCGCCAAGAAAATCCAGAAGATGCCAACTCCCGAGCCCTATATGCCCTTGCCCAGGTTTCAACTACCCACCAAATCCCCAAACACATGAGATATCAGGCCCGTTCTCTCTTTGAACAGAGTTTTCGTAAAAACGTTGCTTTCTCCTCGCCTCGTGCTATCGCTTTTTACATTAAGGCTCTCTATTATTTGCTTTTGAAATGGAAAGAACCTAAAATCCTTGCTACTTTAAGATACCACTGCGAACAACTTATAGCTCTATATGAGAAGAGTCATTCGCCGGATTGGGAATGGTTTGAGCATTATTTAACATATTCAAATGCCATTCTATCAGAAGCACTTCTCCTCGGATACAAAATAACCGGTGAGAGAAGATACCTCGAAGTGGCTGAAAAAACCCTCAA
>CAYICZ010000025.1:0-7540 GCA_964362195.1 uncultured Gammaproteobacteria bacterium
TTCAACTAGCTCTACCACATCGTCATTGCGAGGAGCCGAAGGCGACGAAGCAATCTCATACTTCTCCTTAACTGCCTCTACTGATCCATCAGATGAGGCATTATCCACCACAATAATTTGCCAATTTTCTTTACCTTTGTTTTTAAAAATAGACTGCAGGCAATTTAAAAGTAGTTCCTTAACATTATAGTTAAGAATCACAATAGAAAGATTCGGATTTTCCATATAGTAATTGTATAACAGATTCTACCAAAGCATCAAAAACAGATATTGTCAGAAGGTGTATAATTAAAATCATGAGTGAATTTGAAGTTAGGATCTCTATCCAAAAAGTCAATAGTAGAAAGCGCGAAATTATAAGCGAGCGCCAAGTTACCCCCAAATGATTAAGCCCAAGACATCTGAAGGATGATAGAGTCAAAGAGTGTTTGGAGGCAATGGGAAAGTATCCAAATTCAACTATGGCAATTATAGAAAACAGCAGACGGGTTCTTGCAGTGATACCTCTTAATGTAGGAGGAGCATTTAGTACACACTTACACACACCCGGTGTGGGTTAGGTAGACACATCGGGATTTTATCTAACTTTGTGTCTTCTTTTGATGCGGAGTTGGGCCAGGGATTTTTGTAAGTTGGCAAAAGTTTCGGCATATTCTTCATCAGATAATTTTTGTTCTAAAGCCTGTTCTGCACGCTTTTTAGCCTCCTCTACAGCTCTTTCATCAATATCAGTCTCATTCACTGCTAGATCAGTCATGATAGTCAAAGTATTATTAGCAACTTGCAGGAACCCATCTCCTATAGCTAAGCTATCTGTCTTTCCACCTTTTTTGATAATTAATTCTCCTGGCTCAAGTTTTGCCATTAAATTTGCATGGTTGGGGAGAATTCCTAAAATCCCCTGCTCTGTGGATACATTCACCTGTGAAACTTCCTCATCAAATAATAATTTCTCCGGAGTAACAATTTTTAAATGAAGCAACATGGTGATATTGTATAATATCTTATCATGGATCACAAAGCAGAAAACATAATTGTAACTTGTATAGATTTTAGGCTGCAGGAGGCTATAAATAATTGGATTTCGGAAAATTTTACTCCCAAAACTTTCGATAGGGTTGCTTTTGCAGGTGGGATTAAAAATCTAGATATTATTTTGGGACAAATTAATATTGCAGTAAGACTCCACCATATTAAAAAAGTAATTTTAATAAACCATGAAGATTGCGGAGCTTACGGGCCGGAAGGCACTGTTGATCATCATGTCAAAGACTTAAAGCAGGTAAAGGCGCATATCCTGGAAAAATTTCCGCATTTGGAAGTTGAAACCTATTATCTTCATTTGGATGGTACTTTTGAACCTGTTGTCTAATTAGAGTACAATACGCACTCTATGAATGACGGTAATAATATAATTACATTCGATAAACCCTCCTTTCAACCAACTTCCCAAACTTCAGTTATCAGGGCTAAATCTTTTAAAATCAGCTCTGCCATGGGGAATTTTGCCCAATATGTCAGAACTGTCAAAGCCTATGCTCTGGCCGGATTACCGCTTGTACATATTGCTAATGCCGGGGAAGAAATAGGCGATTTGGTGGAAAGAGGGGAAATAGATGCCTCTGTTTTGGAAAACTCCCAAAGCAAAGCCGGAGAAATTGCCGAGGATGAAAATAAAATCCTGGCCTGGCAAAACAGAGGAGAGAAGATCTATATTATGAACCAACTACCTTCAGCTCAACCTTTAAAAGAAACAGAAATTGTACCTGTCACAAATAATTTAGTAACAGCAAATCCAAAACAGGAACAAACTTTAAATGTGGTAGAAGGAATTGCGGTTTTTAACCAAAATAATTCCCAACTGAATAATAACCCATACCTTAAAGCACCAGCTGATATTAAAAAAACAGCATAATTCCTCTTGACTAAAAATCCCAAAAATTTACTTTCAGAAAAATTTATGCTATATTTTCTATAGAAAATCATATGCTGACAAGTGAAATAGAACCAACATCATCTAAAATTCAAAATTGGTTATTAAGATATTCTCTTCCTGAAGAAACTGCTAAGGAGGTTGTTAATAGACTAATTGGTTTTCATAATCTTCGCATTCGAAATTTTTCCATGGAAGACACTATATTGGGTGTAACTGGCTTAGTTCCGGATTTTTCTTCACCCCATTTAGCAGTCTATCTTCTTTGGCCTACACCTCTGGACATAAGCTTATTAACTCAGTCCAGACAAACTATCAATATGGGCAAAAAATTCTCCAAAGAAGTAAGTACTCCTTTAAGACCCTCTGTTTCATCTCGTTTAGAATTAGTTTCACCAGATACTGTACCTCCTGATGCATTTGAGGATGTATTACAAAAAGAATGTAGAAGAAACCGTATGAAATATTTAGGGGTGATGCGAAGATAATTTACTTAACTTCCTCAAGAGTTCCAACCATATAAAAGGCTTGTTCAGACTTTGAGTCATGTTTTCCATCCAGGATTTCCTTAAACATTTTTATAGTTTCTTTAATTGGCACATATTTTCCTTTTCTGCCGGTGAAAGCCTCACCCACGAAAAATGGCTGGGTTAGGGCCCTTTGAATCTTGCGGGCTCTGGCCACTGTTTGTTTATCCTCATCAGATAACTCCTCAATCCCCAAAATAGCTATAATATCCTGCAAATCCTTATATCTTTGCAGGACTCTTTGCACCCCAATTGCCACATTATAGTGTTCCTGCCCAACAACTTGTGGATCCAAAGCTCTTGAAAAAGATGTCAGCGGATCAACAGCCGGATAAAGTCCCTGTTCTGTCAACCCTCTATCCAGCGCAATTGTAGAATCCAAATGTGCAAAAGTGGCAGCCGGTGCCGGATCAGTGTAGTCATCTGCCGGCACATAAACAGCCTGAACAGAGGTGATGGATCCTTTTTTAGTGGAAGTTATTCTTTCCTGAAGTTGTCCCATTTCTGTTGCCAGAGTTGGCTGATAACCTACGGCTGATGGAATTCTTCCCAAAAGAGCAGAAACCTCTGATCCTGCCTGGGAAAACCTGAAGATATTATCAATAAAAAGCAGCACATCCTTACCCATCTCGTCCCGGAAATATTCAGCCATTGTTAGCGCAGATAAACCAACTCTTTGCCTGGCTCCTGGTGGTTCATTCATCTGCCCGAAAACCATGGCTGTTTTATTTATAACCCCTGATTGGATCATCTCATTATATAAATCATTTCCCTCACGGGTCCGCTCACCAACTCCGGCAAAAACGCTGTAACCTCCGTGTTCTGCAGCAATGTTTCTGATCAGTTCCTGAATAATGACAGTTTTGCCAACTCCGGCCCCTCCAAAAAGCCCGACTTTTCCTCCTTTAACAAAGGGGGCCAAAAGGTCAATAACTTTTATTCCTGTTTCAAAAACTTCTGATTTGACAGACTGCTGTTCAAAAGTAGGTGCCAGCCTGTGAATAGGCAATGTTTTTTTTGCTTTAACAGGTCCTTTTTTGTCTATAGTCTCACCTAAAACATTAAATAATCTGCCTAAAACTTCGCTGCCAACAGGCACGGAAATAGGGGAGCCGGTATCAGTAACTTGAGTACCTCTTTTAAGCCCGTCTGTTGCACCCATAGCCACAGCCCGGACCTGCCCTTCACCCAAATGCTGCTGCACTTCCAAAACCAGCTTACCCTTACCCAGAGTAAGTTCCAAGGCATTATATATTTCAGGCAATTGTTTTTGATCAAATTGCACATCCACAACTGCACCAATAATTTGTGTAACTGTTCCTTTCATAAGTTTGCTGTCATTTCGTTTATAGATCTCATCACTTCACTAAGCGGTATTATTTCTGTTTTGTGCCCAACCATATTTAATCTATCTCCAATCCTTTCACCTGCTTCAAAATATTTGGCTACTATAATCGGGTCATCGCTATTTTCTATAATCTCTTTGCTTCTTACCATAACCATTGCTAATTTCTTTTCTGTCATATTTTTACTCCATAGCCGCTTGAGCGGTTGTAATCTCAAGCAACTCCTTTGTTATATTTGCCTGTCTTGTCTGATTATAGTTAAGGTTTAAATCATCAACTAATTCCAGCGCATTATCTGTGGCATTTTGCATGGCAATCATTTTAGCAGAATATTCAGAAGCTTTTGTTTCCATTAATGCCTGATAAATTTTAATCTGGATGTGATGAACTAAAATATAATCTAGTAATGCTTTTGGGTCAGGCTCAAAAAGGTATTCTCCTGCTATTTCCTCTTTCACCTCATCTTTTATATATTCCATAATATCTTCTACCTTTATTGGCAAAAGCCTCATTTTAATCGGTTCCTGGCGCAAGGTTGAACCAAAATGAGGATAAGCAATAAAAGCCTGGCCGATTTCTACCTTTAAAAATGAATCCATAATTAATTTAGAAAGCAAAGTTGCCTGCCTGAAAGTGATGGTATCTAAATTTTCAAAATCAGCCACCAGATTTCTTCCCATTCTGGCTATAAAATTCCTGCCTTTTTTACCTACTGTTATAAAATTATTATCAGAAGAGAGTAAATCTGATTGAGTCAGCATTCTAAACAAATTGGTATTTAAAGATCCGCAAAGCCCTTTATCTGTTGATAAAATTATCACCCCTGATTTTCTTGATTCATTACTCTGCAAAAGAGGATGGGCACCTATTTCCACCAAAGGCAAAACTTTTCTTAGCGCAGCTGATAAATTAAAAGAATACGGCCTGCCTCCCAAAGCCTGATTTTGGGCACGCCTCATCTTTGTTGCAGCCACCATCTGCATAGCCTTGGTTATCTGGGCTGTATTTTTAACTGATTTAATTCTTCTTCTAAGATCTCTTGTATTTGCCATAAGTTCTCCCAAACTCTTTGGTTACTTTTTCCAGTTCTTTTATCATCTTTTCATCCAGCTCTTTCTTAGAAGCAATCTCACTCAAAAGTTTTTTATTTCTTAATTTTAAATGGGCCACATATTTTTCCTCAAATTCTTTGATCTTTTCAACTTCTACCTCATCCATATATCCATTAGTCACTGACCAAAGAGCCACTACCTGTTCTTCAACCGGGACAGGGGAATAAGGCGGTTGCTTAAGTACTTCAGTAATCCTTCGCCCGCGTTCTATTTGTTTCTTGGTTTCAGGATCCAAATCAGAGGAAAATTGGTCAAAAGCTTGCAGTTCCCTGAATTGAGCTAAATCCAGCTTAAGTCGGCCAGACACTTGCTTCATGGCGTTAGTTTGGGCAGCTCCACCCACCCGGGATACGGAAATACCCACATTAAGAGCCGGCCTGACCCCTGCAAAAAACAAATCCGGCTCCAGATAAATCTGGCCATCAGTAATGGAGATCACATTGGTGGGAATATATGCAGACACATCATTGGCCTGGGTTTCTATAATGGGAAGGGCTGTTAATGAGCCTCCACCATAATCTTTATTAAGTTTTGCAGCCCGCTCCAGTAGTCTGGAATGCAGATAAAACACGTCTCCGGGGTAAGCTTCACGGCCAGATGGACGCCTAAGCAGCAGTGAGATTTGTCTATATGAAGCTGCATGTTTAGATAAATCATCATAAACAATTAAAGCGTCTTTGCCCTGATCCATGAAATACTCACCCATGGCAACTCCTGAGTAGGGAGCAATGTATTGCATAGTGGCAGGATCAGAGGCAGAAGCTGCTACCACAATGGTGTGATCCATGGCTCCTAAATCTTCAAGTTTAGCCACCAGCTGGGCAATCTTGGAAGTCTTCTGACCTATGGCCACATAAATGCAGATCACGTCCTTCTGGTTAACAATCGTATCTACTGCCACGGTGGTTTTTCCGGTATTCCTGTCTCCAATAATCAACTCACGTTGTCCGCGTCCTATGGGAATTAAGGCATCAATTGCTTTAATACCGGTCTGAAGCGGAGTATTAACAGACTGTCTGGTAATAACACCGGGAGCAATTTTCTCAACAGGGTAATGGCTACTGGCTTTAATTGACCCTTTTCCATCAATCGGATTGCCCAGGCCGTCAACAACCCTGCCAATAAGTCCCTCACCAACAGGAACCTGCAGGATCTGGCCGGTTGTTTTAACCTCTGCTCCTTGTTTAATTTTAGTAAAATCTCCAAAAATAACTGCTCCAACTGAAAACTGCTCCAGATTAAGAGCCAAACCTCTTACTCCCGAGCCAAAATCTAAAAGTTCGGAATATTGAACATCAGACAACCCTTCAATCCTGGCTACTCCATCTCCAATCTCTGTTACCACGCCTACATTTTGACGGGAAGCTTTAAGTTTTAAACCAGCTATTTCTTTTTCAATTTGGCTAATTAGATCTGCCACTTGAGATAACCTCCTTTACCTGATTTATTTTTCCCAATATTGATTCATCCCAAATTTCATCTCCAATTTTTAACTTAAACCCACCCAGAATTTCAGGGTTAATATTTACCAGCACCTTAGTTATCTTGTTTTTCTTCTCAACAATTTTTCTCATTTTATTAACTGTGACAACTGCAAGGGGAATAGATGTTTCAACCACCATGGTAAATTGCCGCTCAATTCTTTTGATGGAATTTAGATATTCCCCTAAAGCTGAAATAGCCTCATATTGCGGAAGGGATTTTAAGACTTTAATTGATCTTATCACCTGAGATTCAATAATCCTGCCACCGCTAAAGGATGCATCTGCTAATTTTTTAACTATTTTTTGCATTTGTTTTTTAGTCATGATAGATTTCTAACCTCCCTTTCCACTATTTCTTTTTGTTTCTTTTTGTCAAAAGCTCCTTTTGCAACTTTTTCTGATACCATCCCTACAATTTCTGCCATATTGCTCATCATTTCCTGCCTCATCTTTTCAACCCCAGCTTTAGCGCTCTCTTCACCCTTTTTAATTATTTGTTCTGCCAATTGTTGAGCTTGATTCTGGCCTTCTTCCTTCATCAACTCAATCTCTTTTTTAGTCTCATCAATTAATTTTTGTGCCTCAAGAGAAGTCTTTGCCAAAATTTTTTCTTTTTCCTCTTCAGTCAAAAGCAGCTTTTTTTCTATTTCTTCTGCATTTTTCAAGCTATCTGCTATTGTTTTTCTCCTTTGATCTAACACTTTTAAAATCGGTTTATATAAAAACTTCTTTAAAATAAAAAGAAGTATTAAAAAATTGACAACCTGAGCCGCCAAAAGAACAGGTTGTACTCCAAACTGGTTTAAAATCTCCATTACTTTGTAAATGCTATAACCAAAGCATAAATAGCAATAGCTTCAGCAAAAGCCATACCCAAAAGCATGGCTGGCAAAACCTTAGCTTGAGCATCGGGATTTCTACCTATTGCCTCAACTGCTTTCATGCCGATAAGTCCTATGCCAATACCTGGTCCGATTGCACCAAGACCTATGGCAAGGCCTGATGGTAAATGTTCCATTTTTTATAAACCTCCTTTCATGAATGAGCCTCAGCGTGTTTTTCAGACAGCAACACCATAAATACCAGTGTTAACATCATAAAAACAGCTGCCTGTACAAATCCTACAATAATCTCCAGA
>CAYICZ010000026.1:0-6796 GCA_964362195.1 uncultured Gammaproteobacteria bacterium
TTTCCTCCCGGCATTCCCTTCTGGCGCAATCTACAATTGATTCCCCAAATTCCAAATGCCCGCCGGGTGAGGCATATTCCCCTGCCCCATGGGAGCCTTTTCTTTTTGAAAGCAAGACTTTTCCATTTTTAAAAACTAAAATTCCAATACCAATTCTAACGATTTTGTTGCCTGCCATAGCCAAAGTCTATCACAAATGATAAAATACAAGGAATGTCCGGGCGCATAGCTCAGTGGTAGAGCGCTTATCTGATAAGTAAGAGGTCCTTGGTTCGATCCCAAGCGCGCCCACATTTAAATGAAAAAAGATTTTCTAATTATTTGTTTATTGCTGGTTTTAACTATTCCTGCTGTTAAATCTTTATTTATTCCAGGCGGTTTTACCAGTCATGATATGACTCATCATGTTGTCCGTCAAATTAGCATGGATAAACTTTTATCAGAAGGTCAATTTCCACCCCGCTGGTCCGGTGACTTAGCTTATGGATATGGATATCCTGTTTTTTTATTCAATTACCCATTTCCTGCAATAATTGGTGAAGCATTTCATAAGGCAGGGTTTAATTTTGTTGATTCTGTAAAGGGAGTACTTTTCCTATCTTTGATTTTATCAACACTTGGAATGTATTTATTCTTGAAATCTTTATTTAATTCCTATTTGTCAGCATTCTTAGGAGCTGTTTTTTATCTTTATTCTCCAATTCATATGATTGTAGTTTATGTTTCAGGATCAGTTGGTGCCAGTATGGGGTTGGTTTTTCCACCTTTTATTTTTTGGGCAATTGTCAAGCTAAGGCATACTAAAAATAGTAAATTTTTGTTAATTGGAGCAATGTCTTTTGCCGGACTTGTTTTGTCACATAATATTTCAGCTTTTATTTTTACACCGGTCATTTTTTTCTTTGTTATTATTTTGAAGTTGATCGCTTCCAAAAAAGAAAACCCTTATTTTTTGCGTAATATTGTTTTGATGTTTTTGTTTGGCTTAAGTTTATCAGCATTTTTTTGGTTGCCTGCAATGGGGGAGAAACAATTTATCCGTTATGATCAATTAATAAAAAGGGTTTATTTAGATCAATTTCCAACGCTTGAGCAAATTATTTATTCTCCTTGGGGTTATGGTTTGTCTCATCCTAAATCTCCTGAAGGAGGAATGTCTTATCAGATTGGCTTAATTCATATTCTGGTGATGATAATTTTGGTTTTCTGCATGTGGTTTTTCCGGAAAAGTAAGCAATTCTTAACTTTTGGTTTATTCTCCCTTTTTCTTTTTATGGTTGCCATATTTTTTATGCTGGAGATTAGTCTGACTTTTTGGGATTATCTGCCGTTTTTATCTTACGTGCAATTTCCAGTTCGTTTGTTAGTGGTGCCGGTATTTTGTGCCTCAATAACTTCGGCTTTATTGGTTAAATATTTGCCTTTAAATAAGATCTGGTTTATTTTACTTTTAATTTTAGTGCTTTATGCTAACAGAAATCATTTAGGTATTAATCAAAAATATAATCCTGGCGAAAACTACTATTTATCACTTAAAACCTCCACTACCTCCTTTGATGAAGATTTGCCAATTTGGGTAAACAATATGAGAACAGATTCTGATCATACTAAATTCACCTTTATTTCAGGTGCAGGTAGATTTAAGATATTAGAAAATAAATCTGCCAAAGTCTTGGCAGAACTTGAAGCAAGCTCCAGTTCAACAATACGTTTTAATCAATACTATTTTCCGGGTTGGGAGATTAAAGTGGATAATAATCCAACCTCATTTAATTATTTATTTGATATAGAAAATAATGGTTTGCCGTTATTTAATATAGAAAAAGGGAAGCACATGGTTTTAGCTGAATTTAAAAATACGCCTATTAGAAATTTGGCAGACGCAATCAGTTTAATCAGTGTGGTATTATGGGGAATATTACTATGCAAATTATTAATTCACAAATAGTTTCCGGTAAAAAAGTTTTGCTCCGTTATGATATTGATGTTGCATTAGAAGCTGGAAAAATAGTGGAGGATTTTAAACTTAAGGCAGGACTTGAAACACTTAAGTCTTGTATTACAAATGCATCAAAAGTTATCATAATAGGTCATTTAGGCAGGCCTTTTAAAACAGCAGAGGATGAGAAAAATGGAAATCCAGAGCAACTAAGTGCCAAACCTATCCAGCAATGGTTGAGCTTACACCTCGAAGGTGTAAGCGTAGATTTTGCTAAAACTTTAGAACAAGCTAATGAGTCTAATAATAAAATAGTTCTTTTAGAAAATATCAGATTTTTTCATGGAGAAGCGCCTGGAGCAGAGTATCATGCCACCTGTACTTCCAAAAGCTGTGATATTGATTTTGCCCATCAGCTGGCCGCATTAGGGGAAGTTTATGTAAATGAGGCCTTTTCTGCTCATAATCCGGCTGCTTCCACCACTATGGTACCTACTCTTTTGCCGCACTTTGCAGGTTTGCATTTTGCATCTGAAGTAGAAACTCTTCTTAATGTCAGGAATAATCCTAAAAAGCCATATATTGGAATAATGGGGGGAGCAAAAGTTAAGGATAAATTACCTGTGATAACTGAAATGGCAAAAAATGCTGATGCGGTATTAGTGGGAGGGAAATTAGTTCATGAAATAAGAGAGCAAAATATTAACTTACCTAAAAATGTATTGGTGGGGAAATTAAATGAAGACGGGTTTGATATTGCTGAAGAAACCACTTCTTCATGGGAAGGGCTTATTTCAAGAGCCGCAATGATTGTCTGGAACGGGCCGGTTGGCAAGTTTGAAGACTCAAAATATAATCAAACAGAAAAAGTAGCTCAAATGATTTTAGAATCCGGGGCTGAAATTGTAATAGGGGGTGGAGATTCTGTGGCAGCCTTGGATCAGTACGGACTTTTGGAAAAAGCCCAAGAAGTAGCTTTTGTTTCAGTTGGCGGCGGAGCAATGTTAAAACTTATTTCAGACGGAACACTGCCCACAATAGAAGCCCTTGCTTGACAAGCATAGATATAAGTGTTTTAGTTAAATTATATGCCCAATACACAAAAAGGTTTTTCTCAAATACTTTTGCTGGGGATTTTATTTATAGGAATTGTTACTGGAGTATATCTGGTCCAGCAAACTAAAATCTTAAAGCCCAAAGCTGCCACAAATACCACTATTACCATAAATCTTGCCCAAACAACTTGCTCTACAACTCAATCTGGCATGCAAACCATTTCCACTAGCTGGACTGGTATAGATAATGCCAATGCCTATGGAATAACTTTGTATCAGAAGGGAGATAATATCAGAAATAATGTTGCTTTTAAGTGTTTACCCCCCAATACAACCAGCTGGGGCTTTGATAATGCTTCTTTTACTATAAGTTCTCAATATGAGATAGCAGTTGTGGCCTATGATTTAAATAACGGCAATTGCCAATATAGA
This sequence comes from uncultured Gammaproteobacteria bacterium, assembly GCA_964362195.1. Taxonomy (GTDB): domain Bacteria; phylum Patescibacteriota; class Microgenomatia; order Daviesbacterales; family UBA10151; genus CAYICZ01. The sequence goes on from CAYICZ010000026.1 coordinate 3,427, forward strand.
TCCATGACTGCAGCTACAAAGCCTGTGGTTAATCAGACTTCCTGTGTAGTACCGGGTCCAGCTAATTGTAATACTTCGGCTGTTTTTAACAAAGCCTTTAATATGTATATCCAAAAAAATGGTCCAACAAGTTTGAATAACCCAACTTGTGTAACTACCAGCACCGGTCAAAAAATTGCTGTATACGAGTTTAAATCAGACGACGGACAATGCACTGATCAAGTCAGGCCAAGTTCAGAGGCTTACAGGTGTGCTCCTGTTGATAATTCCAGCAATGGCGGGGAATAACCTCTGTTTACTTGACAATCGTCTAATAATCGTCTAAAATAAGCCTATGTTTTCTCCTAAATATGTTATTACCGATAGGCTACTTGCTAATATTAAACGGATTAATTCTTTGGTATTCGAGCTCAACAACAGAAGATTTCCTGGTGTGGTTTTACTGGATTTGGAGAGAAGCGCCCGGGAAGTATCATCTTATGCATCAACCAGCATAGAGGGAAACCCTCTTCCTTTAACAGAGGTAAAAAAGATTTTAAAATCTACGCCTGTTAATATCAGAGATTCTGAATTAGAAGTCTTAAATTATAATCAAGCCCTAACAGATTTAAATAGACAGCTTAAAGGGGGTAAGGTAAGACTTTCTCTTGAGCTTATCTTAAAAATACAAAAACAAGTAACTAAAGGACTTATGCCAAAATTTGAGTCTGGAAATTTAAGAGAAGCTTCAGTAGTAGTTAATGATCCCAGAACTCATCAAGTTATATATCTGCCTCCGGATATTAAGGATGTCAAGCCTCTAATGGAAGATTTAGTTGCATTTGTTTCTCTTGGAAGAGAGAAAATTGATCCTTTAATTTTGGCTGGTATTTTTCATAAACAAACGGTTTTAATACATCCATTTACAGATGGAAATGGCAGGACTGCAAGACTTGCCACAAAAGTGCTACTGGCTGAAATGGGTCTTAATACTTTTAATTTATTCAGCTTTGAAAACTATTATAACCAAAATGTAACCAGGTATTTTCAAACAGTTGGAGAATTTGGCAATTATTATGAACTGACAGATAAAATTGATTTTACCAACTGGCTGGAATATTTTACAGAAGGGCTTATAGATGAACTCTTAAGAGTACAAAAAATCCTGCCAAAACTTGCCCTCAGCCCTGAAAATGAGCTTAAACCTTATCATTTAAAGATTTTAGAATTTATAAGAGAGAAAGGGTTTATAGCTGATCGTGATTATGCAAAACTGACAAACAGGGCTAAAGCCACTAGGGCTTTGGATTTTCAAAGATTGATAGAGTTAAAGCTGATTAAAAGGAAAGGGAAAGGCAAAGCAACATATTATATACCACAATCTATTGACCCCTTCAAAAAAAAGTTGTAATGTAGTTTTATGCTCAAAGTTGCCATTAATGGTTTTGGGAGGATTGGCCGGTCTGCTTTTAAGATTGCCCATGATAAATTCTCCGGTCAAATAGAAATTGTTGGCATAAATGATATAGCTGACTCCAAAACTCTATCTCATCTGCTAAAATATGACTCAAACTATGGTATTTGGCCTCATGATGTGAGGAATGATGCAAACGATATCATAATAGATACAAAGCTATATAAAGTATTCAGTGAGAAAGAACCTAACAAGCTTCCCTGGAAAGATTTAGGGGTAGATGTGGTGATTGAATCAACAGGTCGCTTTACAGATAAAGTTGGGGCTGCCCAGCATCTGCAAGCAGGAGCTAAAAAAGTAATTATTTCTGCACCCGCAAAGGGGGGAGATGTACCAACTTTAGTCCTGGGAGTTAACGCAGACAAATATTCTGGAGAAGAAATTATAAATAATGCTTCCTGTACCACCAATTGTGTTGCCCCTGTAGCTTGGGTGATCAACAACAAGTTTGGAATATTAAAGGCCATGATGACTACGATGCATGGCTACACACAGGACCAGAATTTACAGGACGGGCCGCATAAGGATTTAAGAAGGGCAAGGGCTGCTGCTATAAACATAGTACCTACCACAACCGGTGCTGCCATTTCAACTACCGAGGTTATCCCCGAACTTAAGGGTAAATTTGACGGAACAGCCCTTAGGGTACCTGTGGCAGTGGGTTCTATTTCTGATTTTACATTTTTGCTAAAAAGAAAAGTGCCTGTGGAAGAGATTAATCAGGCCTTTAAAGAAGCAGCTTCAGGTGAGATGAAGGGGATTTTGGCTGTAACAGAAGATCCAATAGTTTCTTCAGATATTGTGGGTAGGTCTGAATCAGCTATTGTGGATTTAGGGTTAACCCAAGTAGTAGATGGGGATTTGGTGAAAGTCTTTGCCTGGTATGACAATGAATATGGATATAGTAACCGTTTAGTTGAGCAAGTTATTAATGTTGGAAAACCCTAATCTCAAAATTCCTCCTTGACAAACAGAGAGAAAGAGTTAAATGGGTTTAATATGCTAGAGCCTGGAGCAGAAGGTCTTCGAGCAGAAGGTCTTCGAAAACCCATTATAGTCCAAATACTGACTCCTGCCAATGAATTGCAAATTTTAAATAAGGCGGCTTCAAAAAATGAAGGAGTTCAAGTTTCAGTCCAAGCGAAAGCGGGAGAAGACTTCTATCCTGAAGACAAGACACATCTGCATAGTATACTTGCTACTGGTTTTAAGTTTGAGCGTATTTATGAAAAACCAGATAAAGTTCCAGATAAAGTTCCTGTAGGCCAACTATATGTTAAGATAAAGTCACCAGTTGATTTAGATAGATTTTGGGGGGATGTTGAAAATCTTCGTCAGGAATTGGCAAACCCTAAAAAGTAACTCCAAACACGAGTTTCCAATATACAAAAATACCACGGCTCGCCTCGCTCAGGATGACCACATAAAATGTGGTCAGTTGACAAGGCAAGATCATTTTTGGTAAACTCCAAGGCAGTGATCAATTCACATTTGATGAGAAGCAACCAAACTACATCTTAATTTTTTCCGCTTGGGCTCTTCCCGCGCGGGAAGTTAAGCTCTTAGCGTTGTATCCCTCAATAAAAATTAAAATTTAAAATAGTATAGAAGAGCGGGCCCGTAGTTCACCGGTAGAACGCTTCATTTGCAATGAAGATGCAGGAGGTTCGACTCCTCTCGGGTCCACTGGCTAGGGACTAGGGTTTAGGGGTTAGGGTTTAGAAATTTTAACTATACCCTATACGCTAAACCCTATACCCTAACTTTGCACTTTGAAATGTGAATACGGATAAAATGTATGAAGGCCAAATTTCCCCGATTTAATCGGGGTTAAAGCCAAAGAATACTCAACATTAATGCATACGGCGGATGCCTTGGTCGAAAGTACCTACGAAGGACGTACATAGTTGCGATAAG
>CAYICZ010000027.1:0-6157 GCA_964362195.1 uncultured Gammaproteobacteria bacterium
GGGGTAATCAGGCGGTTCCAGTAACTTACTTCTTCACTTTGTGATAGACATACCAACCAACTACTAAGACTAGCATTCCAATTATTACCGCATCCAGTTTATGGAAATATGGGCCAATTGTTCTCCAGTTTTGGCCTAAGACAAAACCTATCCAGGCTAAAAAGTATGACCAGATTAAGGATCCAAAAAAAGTCAGCACTATGAATCTCCCTAACGGGAGCTTCGCAAATCCGCAAGGCAAAGAGATCACAGTTCTAATTCCAGGAATTATCCTTGATCCCAAAACCACCAAATCCTTAAATCTGTGTAATAATTTTTCTGTTTCATCCAGTTCTTTTTCCGAAATCAAAATCCATTTGCCGAATTTCCTGATAAACCTTCTGACTAACTTTTCATGCCCATAAAATCCAATTGCATAAGCAATTAAAGAGCCGATTACATTCCCCAAAGCCCCAGATAAAGCCACCAGATTAAGATCAAATCTGCCTGTGGATGCCAAAAATCCAGAAAAAGGCATAATAATTTCCGAAGGAAGAGGAATCAAGGCAGATTCTATAGCCATAGTCAGGATAATTCCTGGGTAACCTAAGATAGAGATGACATGGATGATCCAATTTGCTACACTTTCTAACATGTTAACCATTGTACCAACACCCATTGGTAATTTAAAAGATATTACTTTAAGGGCTCTTGAAGTTTTAAAAGAAGTGGATGGAATAATTTGTGAAGATACCAGAAGAACTGGCCTTCTACTTAATCACTACCGGATTAATAAATCCATGATCGTTTTAAATGATTTTAACGAAATCAGAATGATTCCGGAGATTATCCAAAAATTAAAGTCCGGCCAAAACCTGGCTTTGGTGTCGGATGCCGGCACCCCATTAATTTCTGATCCTGGATATAAATTAGTGAGAGAGTGTATCCACCAGGGGATTGAGATAGATTCTCTTCCCGGCCCTTCTTCTGTGATCACAGCCCTTACTTTATCCGGCCTTCCTCCTGATAAATTCATGTTTCTAGGTTATCCTCCGGAAAAAACCGGACATAGAATAAAATTATTAGAAAGTTTGATGCTACACCTCGAAGGTGTAAAGCTAAACCAAACTATTATTATTTTTGTTTCACCCCATAAGATACTTAGGACTTTAGAAGAAATGAAAGAAACCCTGGGAGATATAGAAGTAGTTTTAACCCATGAACTAACCAAAATTCATCAAAGTGTGGAAAAGAAAAAAATTAGCAGATGGCTTAATGAATTAAAAACCCCTAAAGGAGAATATATTCTGCTATTTAATCTTTGGTCCTAAGGGAATAATCTTTCCTCTTACAGATTCCATGATCAGACCACCCATCCTGGGTCCATTTTCCCAGTACCAACCTCCTATACCATATGTCTCATTTGCTCCCTTTGCTAATGAAGCTCTCTGTACTCTCTCCGGGTCACCGCTGTTTAACTCCCCTCCCAAATATCTATCCACAGCAGCTTGAATACTAAATGGATTATTCCGATCAGTTTCATTCATTCTAAAATTATATCATATACTTAGACATTTTTATGTAAAACCATTCTTCTTTCTGTTTGATGTAATAAATCCTTAATAGAATTGGCTTCATATCTTTCTATCACTATTCCATAGACTCCTTTTTCCACTAAAAACTCCAAAACTTGAGGATATAAGCTTAATGAGCCATAAGCTATGAAAGGTATTTTTGATTTATGTAAAAGTTTTAACGCATCTTCCAGGAATTTTAGTAGCGCACTAACTTCTTTTTTATAAAAAGTCATCTCTTCCTGCGTATTATCAAAACCATTTAAAAAACTCACCAGCTCATCTAAATTTAAAACAATTCCATCTATCCCCGCAATTAAATATTCATCTAAATTTATTATATTTTCCGGAACTGCTACTTCCATCCAAATCTGCAAAGAATTTTTTCTCATTAATTTTTTAACAGCCAACTCGCGTTTTATTTGCAAAAGTTCATTCACTCCCATAACAAACGGGATCACTACATGTACATTATTTAAACCTTTTTTGTGTCTGGCAAAATCCAAGACATCTGCAATCGGATCAAATAAATTTTTCTGATGAAGTAATCTTAAGGTTCCCCGAACCTTCCCCATCCCTTCGGATTTGTCTGCAAGTTTTAAAAATACCGGGCTTTGAGGAAAAACTAATGCAGATTCAACTATTTTAAAAACCAGATTTTCAAAAGAATCATTTGGCTTGTTTAAATCAAATATTTTCTCGGATGCAATATAAACTCCATCAAGATCTTGCTCATAGGAATTAGAGTCAGATAAATCCATGAAAACTTTTACAGCGCTTCTTGCTGCTTTCTCCTTTTCCACACCAGGTGTGTGCTGAATAGACACATCAGGATAAGCAGCTGACTGAGTGAATTGCTTCACTTCTGTTAACATTACTCCACCATCCAAAATCCATTCATATTCATGCGGGATAAATAATTTTTTATTAGCTTCTTTAACCAGCTCGTAAATTTTTTTCTGATCATTTAGGTGCAGCTTTCCCGCTTTTATATTAATAACTACATCATCCTGCAACGGATCAAAATATGCACTACCCGTGCTTTCAACTTTTTTTACGAAAATTACAATCAATGGGAATAATCCCCGGGAAATTCCCGGATAAAATCCATCTTTCCATAATCTGAATTTAATCTCCTCCAGCCACGAATTTAGCAAAACCTGCCAAAGATCCTTTTTAGATTTTACAACCTGGCCAGCTACCAGAAATGTTTTATGTTTTTGCGTTTCTTTTTGCAGGATTTCCGGGACAGGCAAAGATTTAATTTCTTTTTTAACTAAAGTTAGGCTTTGCTCAAAAATCTCTTTGGTCCCAAAATCAAAATGTTCCAGTACGGTTTTTAATTTAAATTCAGGGGCACTAATTACTAATCCGGCAGCTACTGGAAAACCCAATCTGAAGAGTTTAGCTAAAGACACATTTAAACCACCAAAGATTGGGCTGTCTTCTTCACTTAATGATTTAATGGGCAGAATTTCAATCATGGCATTTTAATAATATCTCCAACTTTGATATTTAAACGGCTAATTGTCCCGGCGGCTACCTCAAGCACCTTATTAAATTCCTGCTTTGAACTATAGACGCTTAGAGATTCATCTTTTTCCCCAGATTTTGGAGGTTGGATATTGCTAAGTAAATCAACTACTTTATTATCTTTAATCCAAATAAAATCCAGAGGGATCTTCATGCCTTTCATCCAGAATACATACTTGTCCGGCTTTGAGAAAACAAACAGCATTCCGGAATCGGATGCTATGGAATCTCTATTACTTAAACCTTTATTTCTTTTAGACTCAGTGTCTGCTATTTCCACATTAAAAGTAACTCCGTTAACTTCCAATTTTGAAGTAGCATCTTTTTGCGGCAAAAAAGGTAAATCCAGTCTGTTAAATGAATTGTTGGGAGAGAAAAAAATTAATAGCACGGCAATTACTAACAGTAATGCTATGGATTGGGCTAGAAATTTCTTCATAATTTAAGTTTATCACATCAGCACTTTCCCCATAATCCCTTTTTCATCTCTTTTGCTTGTCTTTCAGCTTCTCTAAATTGAACATCAAATTTTACATCTGGAGGGTATGTATAGACCTTGGCAAAACCTTCCCTGACTAAGTAATCGTTCACAAACAACGTTGCCCCATTTTCCAGCGGCAAATAAATATACCTTAAAATACGGCTATATTTATCTTTATCTGATACATCTTTTTGCAAAATTACAACTTTTCCGGAAAGTAACCTTTTAACTTCATTACTGGCTTGCTTTCCAAAACAACCAACAGGACGTCTGGGATCAACTGTTTCCGGCGTATCAATGCCCACAAATCGAACAGTCCTACCGTCTTCCAAATCAATGGTATCCCCATCAACCACTTTGGAAACTCTTACCTTCTCTCCCTCCACTCCGGCTATTTGAGCAGAGGAAGTAGCTGCAGGAGTAGACTCTACTATAGGCGCTACGGAAGAAGAACCCGGTTTTAGTCCAAACCAAAGTAAACTGGAGCCTGCAACTACAGCTATTAAACTAAAACCTAACAATAATCTTGTACTTAACCGTTCCATTTTATCCAGATTATTGTATACTAAAACTTAAGTAAGCCATATGAAAATAAATATTCAGGAAGACTATTTAAGGAGCATCATGTTTGGCCTTCAAGATGGCTTGGTTTCAACAACCGGAGTTGTTATAGGAATTACTGTTGGAGTTCACGAAAAAGCAGTTATTATTTTAGCATCCTTAGTTGCTGTAACAGTTGAAGCATCATCAATGGCTGCAGGGCAATATTCTTCTGAGAAAGCTGTTCACCAGATGGATAAAACCGGAAAACACACAGATAATTTAATCCTGGGTGCCTTATTGATGTTTATTTCATATTTTTTTGCAGGATTTATACCAATTACGCCTATTTTATTATTTGACTTGTCAATCTCACCTATTATTAGCATTCTTTTAGCTTTTTCTGCACTTTTTGCTGTTGGATTTATAAAAGGAAAAATAGTAGACCATCATCCACTCCGCTCTGCAACTGAAATGTTTGTAATAGGAGCCATTGCTACAGTTTTAGGTATAATAGTTGGGCATTTTCTTAAAGTCTAAAACTCCTTAAAATTTTTGCTAAAAAGATCACAAAAAGATCTAATACAAGGGGGATTAAAAGATAAATATTAGCCTGCTTTAGAAATTTAATCACTCCATCCAAATCAAGACTGTTAAAAAACATTAAGATATTTTGAAAAGTCATTGGACTAGCAATATATAAAGTTACAGCCGAAAGTATAGATATAACTAAAATTGATGCCAAAAACCAAATTACCCCTTCCAAATCTTTTTTTGAGGAAAACATAGAATTTCCTATTTCAAAAATTAAATACAGACCTAAAATAGCCTGCCACCAAACAGAAAAATTAAAAAAAGACAGAATAAATAAAATCGCCCCTACTCCAAAAATAACCGTAGCCACCCCCACCAAACTCATCCTGATTGGGTCTACTTTGCCAATTTGCACACTGCCTAATTTAACAGATTCCCCCTCTACTTCAGGTAAAACAGATAACTCACCAACTGGAGTAAGTAAAACTCCGGCCACTAAAAGATGGGCCAGTTCATGCAATATTGTTCCAGGCAAAAATAAAATAGCTAAAATATGTACTACAGTTTTGTGAGAAAAATTAAACTTAAAAAATGTTTTCGCTAAAGAGTTAATTAATTTTTTGGACACAAAAAACAATAATCCTAATTCCAAAACAAACAGCAGAAAATAAATCATTTGAATCAGTATAACAAGAAATCTTCTTGGGTGACCCGGCTCGGATTCGGACCGAGGGCCAAGAGATTAAAAGTCTCCTGCTCTACCACTGAGCTACCGGGCCATATAGGATATTATACGATTCTGGATAAATGTAGGCAAGCTGAAGTTCCAAAAAGGACTACTCTGATTTTCCACTAATCAATGTATCAATTATATCGTGCGGCAAGGCTGCTGCATTCAGTAAAGCTTTTCTGACTAAAGATCCGGCATCAGAACCAATTTCATCTGCGGCTTTTATAGCTCCCAGTGTTGCTCCTTTAGCCAAACTGCCAACGTCACCACCAATATCCCCTGCAGCTGAAACAGCACCCGCCACTGCAGAAACTGCCGCTCCCCCAACATCTCCTCCCACATTTGAAACTGAATGGACAACACCTGAAGCAGCTTCACCGGCTGCTTTGGTGGTATCCACACCCACATCTTTTGCTCCATCGACAACGCCTCTTACCAAACCTGTGACACCATCAGTAATAGAAGCGCCTGTTGAAGATAGTGCTGAAACTCCACCAGTAACCACATCGGAAACAGCAGTAGTCCCAGCTTCTGCTACTGATCCCACATTTTGAAAAGCTTTTACTACATTTTCCCTGGCCACATTTTGCGTAGTGGAAACCACATCACCTGCACCTGAAATTAAAGAAGTAAGGGTATTTTTAACAGAATCTGTTAAATCAGACATAGTTATAATTTAGAATATTTTTATTCAACTTGTCAAGATGCGAAATGGTATAATTTCATAATTAGCCGCGTTCGTCTAGTGGCCTAGGACGTTGGGTTTTCATCCCAGAAATCACGGGT
>CAYICZ010000028.1:0-3265 GCA_964362195.1 uncultured Gammaproteobacteria bacterium
TTATTAATTTAATGTCCAAAAAAGCGTTTGTGGTTATTTTGGTATTAAGTGTGGTGGTAACTTATGGAGCGGCTTATTTAGATTTTGCACTTAATATATCAAAAGGACCTGTTGGTCTTCCTCTTGGTTTCTCATATTTCAATTTTTTGGGGTCTTCGACAGACCAAAGAGCATTGCTTATAGATATAGCCTTCTGGTTTGTAATAATCTGGTTAATTTGGAAAGTTCTACAAAAGGTTACTTCAAAAAGATAATTACTTTTTCTTCCCTTGGTCATGGGGTACAATAACTTCAGTAGTTTTTAGTGAGGTATTCCCTGCCAAATCTGTAGCCAAGATTTTTATCAAATATTTTCTTCCATCAACATCTTCTCCTTTTCTTGATGCTTCCAGTTTTATTGCCTGATTTATATCAGTTTGATTTTGGATAGTTATCGATGGTTCTACTGAATCATATTCATCGTCCACTAAAATTTTTGTTAAGTATGTATTCTCATCACTGATAGTACCGGTTATGTTTACATCAACCATTTTATTATTTGGCGGCCAGATAGTCTTGGGATTAACATCAAACGATATAACCGGCGGAGTAGATGACTCCGAGGGCACGGTTGGCGGATTTATTGAAGTAACAGTCAATGTTCTTAAAGAGTACGCCAAACTTGATCCTGCCTGCGCGAAAGCATTTCATGAGCTTAAAGGTAAGGAGACTTGTTTCGACTGGGAGGAGCCGCTTTTGATTTTGTGATATTATTAATTTAATGTCCAAAAAAGCGTTTGTGGTTATTTTGGTATTAAGTGTGGTCATCTGGATAGTTTCTGGAGTTACTCAGTTTATAATTTCTTTTAATCTATATTCAGACTGTACATTAACAGGTTTTCCGATTGCTTTATGTTTAAGCGTTGCATCAAAATTGAGAATTGTCAGTATATATATCATTAATATAGCTTTCTGGTTTGTTGTAATCTTGGGAGTTTGGAAAGTATTACAAAAAGTTGTTATCAAAAAATAGTTACTTTTTAGCTCTTTGATCATGTGTAACGGTAACATTTACTAAAACCTCTGAAATATTTCCGGCTAAATCTTGTGTAACAGCTTTAATAGTATAAATTCTGCCATCTTTATCATCGTCATTTCTGTTTGATTGAAGCTTGATTGTTTGCCCAAAGTCTGTGATTAAAGGCTCTACCAGACGATATTCATCAGTCACTGTGATTTTAGTGGTATCAAGATTTGTATCTGTACTGCTTCCTGTGATTTTTACATCAATCATCTTATTGTTCGGTGGCCATAAGATTTTCGGGTTGGCATCAATTGAAACTTGAGGCGGTGTTTTATCAATCTTGAATTCTACCTCATGGGGAATTTCCTCATTACCTGCCTTATCAATGCTTCGGAATTTTAATTTTATAACCCCTTCCGTGGATACTGTAAATAGTTGACTGTAAGTCTGAACTGTTTGGCCATTATCTAATGTGTATTCAATTTTTTGTACTCCGGAACCATTCTGATCTTCTGCTGTTAATGTGATAACCACATCGGATTTATACCAGCCATTATTGCCCATAGTTCCGTCTAAACTAACTGTTGTTTTTGGCGATGTTTGGTCATAATTTGCATCTCCTGTTAAAGTGGCTGATGAATTAACTTGAGTATCTATAGTGCCATTTCCATCCTGGTCTATTTGTAAAACAGGAGGCTCTGAGAAGTTTGTATTCAGCGTAGCTTCCGCTTCGGTAGTATTAGCTAAGGGTACGTTTTTATAAAGAATAGTCTCAGTATTTAAGTCATTTTCAAATTTCCTGATTTTAAAGTCAAAACTCCCCTGATCGGTGGCCTCAAATTTTACTACATAAACTCCATTTTCTGATAAAAAGATAAATTTAGCATTATCTAAGGTGTCATACGAACTTCCATGGATATTAGTTTCAAATCCATCAGAAGTTGGCCCAGTATGATTACCATTTACATCATAAGCATGAATATTAACAGGAGAGTGAACAGATAAACTTGTTCCATGGAGTGGGTAAGGTTGAGTGGATATACCGGATGGGAGTCGACTACTGCCATCTAAAATATTTTTAACCAAATTTAAAGCAGGCCCGGGCGAAACTAGATTGCCGTGTTCCTGATTTGTATAAAAAACCTTGGCAGCACCTAAAAGCGAAATATTTCTAGATGGATCATTTAAAGAAGCACTATACAAAGGTACTGTGTCATCACCGTTAATATTTAACATATCTTTATGCGGAGTTTTAGTACTGGTAAAACTAGCTGAATACTTTTCTATAATTTGACCAAGAGTATCAAAGCCTGATCCTGCAATAATAGTTGTATCAACGCTATTGGTATTTGTTAGATTGTTGTCAAGGTTATGAAATATTTCAGTTGGATTAAATAGGGAAGTATTGCGACCAAGATTGGTAAGGAGGTTTTTTATTTGGTCATAATTTAAAGGTCCTGTTACACTATTACTATCAATATCTCGGTCATCCCGGAACGGAAATGGATGTAAATTATCTTCTCCGGAATAAAAATCAAAATACTTTTTAGTAGGTATTAATTCAAAACTGCCAACAAAATTTTGTACAACATCTTTGATTTCATTTGGGTTAAGACTAATTAAACCAAATAGGAAACTTGGGCCAAAAGAATCGCCATATTGCAAAGCTTTCAATAATTTTACAGCTCCTAAATGGGGGGTGCCAAGGGTAAATAGTTTTCTAACATTTTGAGCTTTGGTAGAATCTGCAATATAGTTTCTGGCGACAAGCCCACCCATAGAGTGTGCAACTATATCCACTTTTGTGCTTCCTGTTTGAGTTTTAATTTGCCCGATTTTCTGATCCAAAAGTAGTTTAGTTTCACTGATATCCTTTCTCCAATCATAAGGGAAAAGAAATAAAGTGTTATTTAACTCATAATCATTGTCTGTGAAAAACTTAATTAAACCTCCATAAGAACCTTGAAATAAAGTCTCGTTAAGAACAATTTGAGGATACTCCGGAGTTTGCCCGTCAGCTTTAAGTTTTAAAACATCAAAATAATCATCACAAGGAGAAATCCCTGCTATTATTGTATTAACCCAAACAATTTCGTTGGCTTCATAGGTAAATGCAGGGAGAGTCCCACACTCCTTAATTTCTGATGTGAAAGTTTGGTCGCTTTTTAACTCTGACCCTCCTATTCCCGGAATTAAAATCAGGGGAGTTTTAGAAGGGGTGGGGTCAGGAGCATTAGTATTAACTAAGTAAAGAGGAGAGCT
>CAYICZ010000029.1:0-3148 GCA_964362195.1 uncultured Gammaproteobacteria bacterium
AAGCTCACTAAAGCCCGTGACCGCTACACGTTAAAAGAAGCGATAGAAAGGTGGTGAATCGAATTGGCAGACGATCAAGGCGTTAAAGAAGGTGAGGGGCAAACTCAACCCGTAGCTACGCCAGCTACAGAAGAACAAGTGCCCGCAGAAGCGGAAGTTAAGGAGGAATCTCCTAAAACTGAAGAATCTGATGAGTTAGGGTTACCAAAAGATGCGTCCGAGAGGACACGTCAAAGGGTAAAGGAATTATTGGATGAGAACAAGCAACTAAAAGACGCTCAAGTCCAAGTTCCTGAACCAGTGTATGAACGGCCAGTAGCACCGTTACCTGTTGGAGGTGTGCCAGCTAAAACTGACGAATACGGAAACGTAAACCCAGCTTATGTCGATTATATCGAACAAAGACAGCTAGCGACTGAACAGGCGGTAATACAAAATTTAACGAGAGCTGAAGCTAGGGAGGCAGAAGATGCCCACCCAGATTTAAAAACAGATTCAGAACTGTTAAATATGGCAAGAGCCGTAAAAACGGATTCATTAATTTATCCGGAAAACTATAAACAAGCTAGAGAGCTGACCTTAAAAGAAGCACTCGATTTTGTTAAAAGTAAAGTCGGAAAAACTGTGAAACCAAATACACCAGAGGTAACTCCAGAAAAGGAACAGGCTTCACTTAGTGCTGAAGGCAGACCTAGTCAGGGAGTACAACGAGAACTTTCTGATGAAGAATTTGATTCTCTTAGATGGCAAACAGCTAAGGGAGATAAGGATGCTCTAATAGCACGGATGAAGAATATCCCCGCTGTAAACACTAAGGGATAAAACCCTAATGTGGAGGCAGACTGCATTAGGTGAAAATCTAATGCAGAAAGGAGTGAATATAAAAATATGGCATATGGAGATTTAGCAACCATGATTTCCACACAGCATGAAGACCTTTTGGACTTCATTGCTGATGTATCACCGGATGACAATCCGCTTTCGACTTTATTTGGTACAACTTCTGCTTCAAACCAAGTTCATTCTTGGACAGAAGACTACCAGGGACGTCCTACAGCGGTTCAATCCTCTGTTGAAGGTGCAGATGCAACTTTTGCGGATTTAGTAAATCCTACCAGAAGGTCAAATGTAGCCCAAATCATTACCCAGACATTTAAAGTGTCAGGATCAGCCAAAGCTGCGAATGTAGCAGGTATGTCTGATATGTACGCATATCAAGCAGCCAAAGCATCAAAGATTTGGAAAAATAATTTGGAGTATTCATTGCTTCGGGCATCTTTAACTTCAGGACAATCAGGTGTGGCAGCACAGATGGCAGGTATTCAAGCCACTGTTACTTCCCATTACACTAATTTGAATTCAGGAACCTCTTTATCAGAGGAACACTTGAACTCAATGGTGTTGGGAGTAGCAACCGATGTTGGTAACGATCAACTATTTGATATGTTGATCCTACCACTCGCTTTAAGGCAGAAAGTATCTACCTTTACTGCTGGGGCAACAAAGAATGTTGATGCTTCAGATAAAAGGCTAACCCGTCCAGTGGCGGTTTATGAAAGTGACTTTAACGTCATTAGAATATTCCCACACAAAGACGTGGTAGCTTCTGCTGCAACCCCAGGACCAATGGTTATTGGGTTAAGGGAAGATTCTTGGAAGATTGCATACTACAGAAAACCATTCCGAAAGGAATTACCAGAAAACGGAGATTACTCCGCTGGAGAGATTATCGGAGAGGCTACTCTGGAATTCAGAGCTGAAAGAGCAAACGCAAGAAGTTCAGGATTTAACACAACAGGTTAATCTGAATAATTCTCGTTAAGGTTTAGGGTGTTCCTTTCAAAAACACCCATAGAAAATGCTTGTAGTACAAAATCGTTGGGGAGAATTAATCCCCGCAGAAAAATATACATTAGTATCTCATCTTATACAGATGAAAAAAAGCCAAGATTTATGGAAAGTAGTTGAGGAAGTTATTAAAGTCTTTCAGAAAACCCAACCTGAAAGATGGGAGTCATACATTATCCAATTACAGGAAACAAAAGATTCAGCCCCTTGGGAAATTATAGGCAGTAAAAGATTTAGGGGGGTAAAAAAAGATAGGTCAGGTACAAATACTCATGGTATGACGAATGTCCATCAAGTAGATTTTCCTATTTGGATCATGCTCTGTTTAAGAAAACTGTATACAGAAAATGAACTCTCTTTTTCAGGTGAACGGGGAAAGAAGTTTTTTAGGGAATTTGGAAGGAGATTCCCACTTTTTAGAATTCATGAACAAATCTAAGATTTGTACAAACATAATTGTAAAGGATGATTCCGAAGTTGAAAAACTGGAAAGATGTTTAAAAACAGTAGCTCCTTATGTTGATGGAATTTTTATCCAGGTTAATAATACCCCTAATGAGAAAATCCAAGCCCTTTGTAGGAAGTATGGTATTTCTTTAGATATTCGTCCAGGTGAATTTAGGCATAAAGTAACTAAACAGGAAGTATTTTGGTTAAAACAATTCTTAGGTTGGAAACCCTTTATTAAAGCAGGGGATGAGATTTTTTCTTTTGGTGAGGCAAGACAAGCTCTTTTAGATAAAACCCCTGATAATTTTAACTGGATGTTTTGGATTGATAGTGATGATATTTTACGGGATGGAGATTTGCTTCATCAGATAGCTGATGAAGCTATGGCTCAGGATTTTGAGGCAATATTTTTAAACTATCTATATCAAGTTACTACCGAATATGGAAAAATGATTTTAAACCAGTTTGTAGAACCTAAAGTTGTGGAGGGAGAGAAAATAAATAATGTTAAAATCCAGCATTTAAGGGAAAGGTTAGTAAGGATAGATGGCGATTATAGGAAGGTTTTTAAATGGATTGGAACTATACATGAAACTTTAATCTCCCAACGGGAAACAAAGAAAAATATTGAGGATCTAAGAGCTTCAGTTTTACATCTATCCACCCGAGAAAAGTTTTTAGAAGCCATTGGACGTAACATGAAGGTTTTGGAGTTGGATATTATCAAGACCAAAGGCTCTGATCCAAGACCGCTCTATTACTATGGTAAGGCATATTATGATCTCCAAACCCCAGAGGGTCGGGAAAAAGCAGCCAAGTTAATAATGAAGTATCTGTCACCTGAAAAACA
>CAYICZ010000030.1:0-1227 GCA_964362195.1 uncultured Gammaproteobacteria bacterium
CCTATCTTTAAAGAAACTTCCATTTGAGAAAGCCTCTTTCTGATTCGGTAATCTTTTATTAAACCACCTAAAGTTGCAGTTAGCATAATAATTTAAAAAACCCACCAAGGGCAGATATTGGTGGCTTTTTAAACGGGTTTATTTTACCTTACCAATTAATTATTAGCAAATTTTTGTGCTGATTCAAATAAATGGTAAAATAAACAAGTTTGTTTGACGTAATAGAAAACCGTATGTTTGAAAACTACAAAGCAACCAAACAAGATTTTGAGGCAATTGAAGAAGGAATAAAAACAGTCTGGCATCCCAAATTGAATTTTGTATTCAAAAATAAGAAATTCATTAAAAAGGTAATTATTGTCAGTTATGACTGCGAAAATCTTTATCTTTGGTCGCAGACAAAGCTTCCCAAGTTTACCCCTATTAAATGTAGCCTGAAACAATATTTTGCCTACAAAATTCCCCATCAGCTTAAAATTTCCGATGATTACCAACTCGGATGGAGAGCAGGTTTACAGCCGCAGAAACTAACCCGGTTCCTTCTCTTAAAACTAAAAACTGATGAAAAATCTACTCCTTTTATCTCAGGAGGATTATTAGCTCCTTTCATTACACTCCAAAAGAAAAAGAAGAGTCGTAAAAACAACCCCTACACTACTCGCGAAAGCTACCTGGCTACTATTGTCCATGAATTCGGACATGCTTACTGGCACCAACACAAACTTTGGTATTACTCCAACAAGAAAGAAAACCTGCTGCTACTCAGAACAGCTAAACGACTTTATTGCGAAACAGGAGAATTATCTCGCTCTGAAAAAGAAAAACTTGCAAAAATACCGCTCCGGTTTACCTCTCCCCATGGAATAAAAGGAATAAGCGAGCTTTTTGCTTGTTGCGCTGACTATCAGGCGAGTATTATTTTTTGGCCTACTCATAAACGCAACTGTGACATATTTGCTGTCAATATCATAGAATATCTGCTTAAACTTGAGGAAGCTAGGAATCTTGATCAGGAAGATTCCGTATTAGAACCAAGTAGATATCCTCATGATTTTGCCTTTGTTTTTGGCAAAATCATTATGACTCTGTATCCTAAAACCTGGCCGCAATTTCTGATTGCCCCTACTCCCGATTTGACGGTCCAGGCGGTTTCGGCCCTGGGAAAGGGAAACCAGTAAACGGCCTGCATATGATAGGCTCTGGTATACGTGTATTTGGTGGACACAC
>CAYICZ010000030.1:1327-3104 GCA_964362195.1 uncultured Gammaproteobacteria bacterium
GACCTTCATCAATTACATAAATCTTATCTGCATTTCTGACAGTAGAAAACCTGTGTGAAATAATAATCACTGTTTTGTCTCTAGACAATTTTTCTACTCTATTAAATATCTCTGCCTCTGCCTTAGCGTCAATTGCAGCAGTCGGCTCATCTAATATTAAAACCTGCGCATCTCTTAGAAAACCCCTTGCCAAAGCAATCTTTTGCCACTGTCCGGCAGAAAGCTCAATTCCTCCCTCAAAAGTTCTTCCGAGCATCTGTTCGTATCCTTTATCCAGCTTTCTAATCATTGAATCAGCACCTGATAGTGTAGCAGCCTTAATGATTTTGTTTAAATTTTCTTCTTCGTAGATTTTTCCAAAATGGATATTTTCTTTGACCGGATATTCGAACTTAACAAAATCCTGGAATAATACACCGATAGATTTATACCAATCATTAAGATCTAAATCCTTAAGATTAACTCCCTTTATTAAGATTTCTCCCGAGTCTACATCATAAAATCTGGCCAAAAGCTTAACAATGGTTGTTTTCCCGGCACCATTTTCTCCAACCAAAGCTACCTTCTCTCCCGGCTTAATAGTAAGATTAAAGTCTTTTAATACAGGTCTGGAAGTTCCCGGATAGGCAAAGGTTACATCTTTAAATTCAATCAACGGAGGATGTTTAGACTTAAGCTTCACAGGATTTTTAGCAAACTGAATCTTAGGCTCTGCATCTAATACTTCAAACATTGAAGTAACGTACAAACTTTCACTAAACAATCTGACTATATTTCTAAACAGCCCTCCAACTCCATTTTGTAAGTTGGTTATAGCTGTAGTGTAGTAACTGATATCACCCACACTAATTTTTCTTGCTAGTGCCCCCAAAACTATATAAAGCATCACGCCAATAAAGGTTAACCCCTCCAGAAAATTAAATATAGAATTAAAACCTAAATATTTTGTGGCTAAAGCTTTGTTTTCTTCGTACTGCTTTTTTTGAATGCTTTTTAGCTCTGACAAAAACCAACTGGGAAGATCAAAAATCTTCATCTCTTTGATGCTGTCTCTCTCTTGCAGGAGCCAAGAAACATACCAGTATTTCTTCCTATGTGGAGTCTGGGTATCCCAAATACCCCAAGAAAGTTGCGACTCTCTAATACGGCTTACCAGTGCCGGTATAGCCAGTGCCAGAACTACCAAAATTAATATTGGAGCAAGCCTGGACAATATTACGGAAGCAACTAAAAGCTGAACTAAACCTTGGAAAGTAAACAATAAATTTTCCATCATATTTAAGGGTCTCCAGGTGTAAGAGTCTCTAACTTTCTCTAAAGTATTTTTAAATTCACTATCCTCGAAGTAAGCCATATCCAAGCTTGAAACTTTAGCCAAAACTTTTTGATACAAAGAGATTGGAATTTTGGTATATAAAAGCCTGTGGAAATAATCTTGGGCCGAAAATGATAGTGACTGAATCACATATATTATAAATCCAAATATTAGAATAGTTATTATTAGGTTAGAGTTTGCAGGAGCTCCAGCAACTATTGAGACTACCTGATCTATCAATAGTTTAAAAATATAGGCAAAAGCAAAGGGAATAACTGCCGGGATGGTTACAGCAATTGCATTAGCTATCAAAAGCCACTTATCAATAGACCAAAGAAGCCCCAGTAATCTCAAAGAAGTTTGGCTAGTGATTTTTAACCTATTAATCTTTTCTGAATAATCTATCTTCATCAATTATTTGATTGTAAATGAAATAAAGCTACTAATCTAGTTTAATTTTCT
>CAYICZ010000031.1:0-2124 GCA_964362195.1 uncultured Gammaproteobacteria bacterium
AATCAACTCACCCTTCACTGAAAGCTTCTACTTTGTTAGAATAACTTGAACGCCGACATAGCTCAGTGGTAGAGCACGTCATTGGTAATGACGCGACTCGAGTTCGATTCTCGCTGTCGGCTCAGGCCTCGCTACGGTTATGCTGCATTCCTCCGACAACCGAAAACATAATAAGCAATTGATGCAGCGTTGTGAGCATCTTGCTTATATTCTACTATAACCTGCGCGTCTTTGGATAAATTTTCTTATTTCTTCAGCTGCCACAATAGATGAGGCTACAATAATAATTGTTATCCATTCGGATATGTTAAGGGGTGTGGTGCGCAGTATTTTTTGCATGAATGGAGTATAAATAGCAAGTAACTGGAGTGAGATAACAATTACAGTAGCACCGATGAGGAATTTATTGGAAAAAGGATTCATTTGGAAAATTGATTTACTTTCGTGACGACAGTTCCAGGCATTAAACCACTGAAACACTGCCAGAGCTGTTAGTGAAATTGTCCAGGCTTTGGTTATATCAACCTCAAAATAACCTTTGAAAAGAAACAGTGTCCCTACCATCATTGGAATCGCCATTAAAAACATTCTTTTGACAGTTAATCCGTCAATAAGGTATTTTTTAGGATGTTCAAAATTGCCTTTAAGCAAACCCTCCTCTTTGGGTTCCATAGCCAAAGATACATCCAAAAAGCCATCAGTAACCAGATTAAGCCAGACAATTTGGGCAGCCAGAATCGGTAGCGGATATCCTAAGAGCAGCGCTCCTACTAT
This sequence comes from uncultured Gammaproteobacteria bacterium, assembly GCA_964362195.1. GTDB lineage: Bacteria > Patescibacteriota > Microgenomatia > Daviesbacterales > UBA10151 > CAYICZ01. The sequence continues at coordinate 775 of CAYICZ010000031.1, forward strand.
TGTTAAGACTTCCCCAAAAGAGGTTGAGAAAAGGTAAAGAATGACTTTCTTAATTGTTTTATAAATACTTCTTCCTTCCTCAATTGCTGAAATAATACTGCCAAAATTATCATCCAGTAACACTATATCTGAAGCCTCCTTTGCTACTTCAGTCCCAATCTTTCCCATCGAAACTCCTAAATCTGCTGCCACTAAAGACGGCGCATCATTTACCCCATCTCCGGTCATGGCTACAACCTCACCTCTTTTTTTGTAAGCCCGGACAATCTTTAATTTATGCTCCGGTGTCACCCTGGCAAAAACAGATACTTTAGGAAGCATATCTGCAAACTCATCATCAGAAAGTGAGTCTATATCTTCTCCGGTGAGAATAGTATCGCCTTCATGGTAAATACCTGCTTCTTTGGCTATGGCTGCAGCTGTGATTTTATGGTCGCCAGTTATCATTACTACCTTAATTCCAGCAGAAATAGCTTTTTGCATTGCTTCATGGACCTCCGGACGCAGGGTATCTTTTAGACCGAAGAATCCTACAAAAGTAAGCCCTCCCACATCTTTAGGTTTAATATCATCACTGACATTATCTTTCAAAGCAACAGCTAAAACTCGCAGTCCCTCTTGAGACAGCTTAACCAGCATAGCCTCAAGTTCTTTTTTCTTTTCCCGGGATAATGGTTGACCCGCGCCTTTATGCCAGATCATTGAAGTTAGCTCTAATATTTCTTCAGGAGCGCCAAGAACTGTTAAAAAGTTCTGTTTATCAACTTTATGTAAAACTGCATGGTATTTGTTTTTATAATCAAATGGTATTTCAGAAAACCTTGGAGATTCTTTTTCTAAAACCTGCTTTTCAAATCCCAACTTTTGGGCAAAAACTGAAAGAGCTGATTCTGTTGGATCGCCGGTAGCTGAGTTAATAACAAAGGCAGCTAACTTGCCTGCCAAAAGTAACTCCGGATGGTTAAGCGAACCACTTACATCAAATGTCTTTCCATCAACATAGACCTTTTGCAGTTGAATCTCATTTTTAGTAAGAGTGCCTGTTTTATCAACAGCTATAACCCTTGCCTGACCCAATGCTTCAACTGCCTGAAGCTTTTTAACCAAGGCGTTACGCTTACTCATCCGCCAAACTCCGCTAGCCAGTACTAAAGTCATAACAATAGGCAATCCTTCCGGGATAATAGATACAGACAGCGACACAACAGTTGTAAACATTTCTTTTACTGAATGCCCTAGGAAAATACCCAGGACAAATATGGAAGTACAAATTATAACAACAGTAATAATAATTAACCTTGTTAAATAACGGATATTGGCTTTAAGAGGGATTTCTGTATTGATAACAGC
>CAYICZ010000032.1:0-354 GCA_964362195.1 uncultured Gammaproteobacteria bacterium
CAATTAGAGCTTTAATATCACTTGTAAAAAAATAAAATCCTGCTACAGACAAAAGACCTAAACCTACTACCATAAGACCAGTAACAGCTCCACCTTTGAAGGAAACATCTAAAGCTTTAGCCAGACCAGATTTGGCAGCTTCAGTGGTTCTCACATTAGCTCTTACAGATACATTCATCCCAATATAGCCTGCCAAAGAGGAAGCAATAGCTCCCACTAAAAATCCAATAGCTGTGTTTTGACCAAGAAAAAACCAGAGGATAGCAAATAAAACCAAAGCTACAGCACTAATGATTTGGTATTGTTTATTTAAATATGCTGAGGCTCCTTCCTGAATAGCAGAAGCTATAGATT
>CAYICZ010000032.1:364-2033 GCA_964362195.1 uncultured Gammaproteobacteria bacterium
AAAGCCACAACTGCCAACCCGATTAAAGCTGAAGATTTCATTTTTTCATCACCAGAAGGCAACTTTAAAATCCAGACAGATAAAAAGAGCCCATAAACTAGAGCCAGCCCTGCAGCTCCTAAAATTAATACCATTGAACTTGCCAAAACCAGTTCCATTCTTATGATTTTACTATGTTGATCTTATCTAGTAAAGAGTGAAGTGTAGGTGAGCTAGCGGATCATATACACCTTTCAGTTAGAATGAAGGGTCTCAGATATATTAAAACGGCACTTAAACTAGCCAGAATTAGATCACTGTCTGAGCTGAAAGGAGGTATTGATGAAAGCTGGTCAACAGTTAGATGTAACCTTGAGTTACTGTAGTTTGTATAAATTAAACCCTGAAACAGCAAGAGCAGCCCTCTTAGAAGTCTTTAAACAGACTGGGAATATTTCTACTTGTGCCAGGATGTTCTCTACCACCAGGAAGGTAGTACAACTGGCAATTAGGAAGGAAAAAGAGGGAGATTTAACTAACAAATCTCATGCTGCAGCAAGAGTCCACAACAGAACTACTACCTTGATTGAAGAAAAAGCTATTGGCATTAAAAACTCAACTCACTTTGGCTACAGGAGAGTAGCTAAAGAGTTAAGAGAAAAACATCAATTAGAGATTAAAGATTCAGCCTGTAGAAATATCTTAAAAAGAGCCAGGGTAAAAGGACTTTTAAAAGGAGAGAGGATTAGGAGTGCTAATGGTAAACAGGTTCAGTACTATGATTGGTATGCTGCAGAACCTTTTGAGATTATTCAGACTGATTTGAAAGATATTTTGGATAAAAAAGCCCTGCCCCAAGAGGTTTACCACCATCTGCAAAGACATAATCTACCACTCTATCAGTGGACAGCTGAATGTGTTAATACCAGGATCAGATTTCTAGCCTACTCATATGAGAAATCATTTACTAATGGACTTACCTTCTACCTTATGGTCATAGCTTGGCTCAGAGCACACAACATTAGGGCAGAACTGGTATTTACTGTGGATTGGGGTGAGGAGTTTGGTGGTAAATCCAGACAAAAGATTAATGACTTAAGAAAGCTACTTAAACCACTTGGAGCAACCATCCACCAGAATCACAAAGGCAGATCAGAAGAGAATGGCTTTGTGGAAAGATCACACAGAACTGATGATGAAGAATTCTACATACCAAGACTCCAAAGTATAAAAAACAATAACCAGTTCTTTCTGGAGGCTCTAAATTGGGAGTGGTATTACAACACTAAAAGAGATCATACAGGAGAGGGGATGAATGATCAAACTCCTTACCAGAAATTACAAAAGCAGTACTACTGGATACCAAAAGATATCTGTACATTTCCACCCTTGATACTGGATAATATATCTACTAATATTGGTCCCTGGGGTGGATACAATCACCTAGCTCATTACCTTTACGCTATTTTATGAGATCAACAGTTGCCTCACATTTTTTGATCCTTCTAGATAAACTAGAAGTTATATCTATTCAGTCCTTTTTACTAAGCTATAAGGGTTTAGTCGATAATGATATTAAGATTTGTTTACATGAAAATGATCAAATAATAATTTTATATTTTGACTTATAACAAAAATATAACATGATAAATATTTTTTAAAATTTATCATATAGTATAGTTTATATTAA
>CAYICZ010000033.1:0-1956 GCA_964362195.1 uncultured Gammaproteobacteria bacterium
GACGGCGACAAAGAGTTTAAAGAACTGGAAGACTTATTAGTTCCTCTATTTTCATTTAGTTATCATTTTTCACAGAGTTTTAAAAATAATCACACACTTTATTATAGTTCAAAGCCAAAATGGAGATTGTTGCTTTATAAAGATGAAGAATTAATTGGTTCATTAAGTATTGTTTATCGTCAAATTCAACAACCTGCCCTAATAATTGGAGGAGTTGGAAATGTAGCTATAAAAAATTCTTATCAAGGCCAAGGATTAGCTTTGCTTCTACTTAAAAAAGCCCATGAATTTATGAAAAATCAAAATATTAATTTTAGTTTGCTTTTTTGCACTGAAAATCGCCAGGGGCTTTATTTAAAAGCTGGGTATAACAAGATGGAAAAACCTGTTTTATTCTTTTCCGATGGTCAACAGCAGGAAGAATCATTGGCATTATTTTTTCCATTGAATATGAATAAAAAACAAATAAAAAATTTCCAAAAAAGCAGTTTATGTATTGGTGAAGGAACTTGGTAGATAATTTTTATGTTCCACATCGATGGTAAAACATAATGAAACATTATTTGTACGGACACCCTTATGTAGTAAATTCTTCTTAATTCCGATTACCCATAGTGTAGTTTAGGAAGACATTGTTAATATGAAAAAGCGGGTGGGATTGGTTTGGGCACCCTTCCAATTCCATGATGCTTCATGGGAATATGGCTCCCCTAGACTACCATCCACCCGGCTTTTTCAAGGGAAGATTGATAGATAGAGTGTTGCACTCCTGTACCAAATGGTATGGGAAGATGCTTTAGCACATAAGGCTTCAACTTCATTTTCAGTATACCATAGCCAGATTATGGCAAGTTTGGAGGTGAGAAATATGGATAGTACTAACTTAAACAAGGCAACCTTTGTTGGCATTGATGCCCATCCATCAGAACATACAGCTCTGGCAATTAACAGGTTTGAGGAAGAAAAAGGCCAAATTAGATTTGAGAATACCAAGGCTGGTATTGGTCAGTTCCTGTCCTGGCTGGGTAGTATTCAAATATCAGATGAAGATACTGTAATTGGTATTGAAGGAGGAGCTGGTATGCAGTATGAACTGCTTAAACAGCTTGCAGCAACATACCAAAATGTATTTGAGGTTAATCCAGTTTACACTAAGCAAAGAAGATCTTTTGGCACCAGAGCTGATAAATCAGATCCATTTGATGCTAAACTAATTGCTGAGGTGTTAACCAAGAAATTGGGAGATCTTCCCAGGATTACTAAAGATCAGCTCACATCTGAGAAACTGATTCTCAAAAAGGTAGTCTGGTTTTATGAGGAAGTGACCCTCCAGGGAGCAAGGCTGCAAACACAGCTAAAACAGGTTCAAGCTCAATATAATCTCTGTAGCAATCCTGCTGAGAAAAAGATCCTTGGGGAAATTATTAAAGATCAAAAGAAGACCCTTATCCAAATCAGAAAACAAAAGAGGAAGCTTGAGGGAAACTTAAAAGTCCTGCTTAATGCAGAAGGTGGAAGTAACCTGTTAACCATCCCTGGCATTGGTGTAACACTGGCAGCTAAAATCATCTCTCACAGTGGAGGCATTGAAAGATTTAAAAGTATTGATAAATTTATCAAATACTCAGGTATTGCACCAACAGAGAAATCATCAGGTAAATCCAAAAGGTATATTAAAAATACCAAGGGCAACAGAAAATTAAACTCAACCTTTTACCTTTGTGCATTAGGACAGATTAACTGGAACCATAAAGCCAAGGAGTATTACCAGAAAAAGATCACAGAAGGTAAATCTAAAAAACAAGCTTTGGTTTGTGTGATGAAAAGGATTGCCTGTGTGGTGTATGGAATGCTCAAGTCCGGTGAAAACTATCGGGGATGAGGAAAAGGGAAAAACCTACAGATCTCTAAAACCCATAATTATTTGGGTCTTGACATAGAGTGTCTTGGGGTGGA
>CAYICZ010000034.1:0-1947 GCA_964362195.1 uncultured Gammaproteobacteria bacterium
CAAGAAACAAGATGATAGCCCCTATTATTATTGCAAAGAGCCATGCAAAAGATATTTGGATAAATCCCTTCTTGTTTAAATTTGGTCTTTTAATATGAAACTTATCATTAATCCTTATCATTTTGTTGCCCCTTTTGCTTGACATTTTTTATCAGTCTAAAATACCATCATTTGCTTATCATCACCAAAGCTTCACCAAAATCTTTTTTTAAAGTCAGAGCCACCTTGCCGTTGCCGGTTTTTATGCAGAGAGGATTTTCTTCAGCTGTTGTTTCTCCAATGTTTATATGATTCATCTCCTTAGATTCAAATCCCGTAAATTCCACAGGATAAAACGCGAGATTCTCGCTTCCGTAATCTGCTCTTTTCAGCTCAGTATAAAAAATGGAATTCTCTCCTTTGGCACCTGAGGAAAAATCGATAAAGCAGACAAAATCAGCTCCGGACTGAACAGAATATGTCTGCTGCTCTGAACTCTGGGAGCTTTTCCATATCCTATCTATGTCTGACTGCAGTTCATTAAAGAATCTCCCGGCTTTTGCAGAATCCTGAAATGCAAGAAAGGTTTTTATCGCATAAAAAGCAAATCCAAGAAATACAATAACCAAGATTATTGAGAAAATCATCCCAAAAGACAGCTCTGTCTGGCCTCTGGTTTGGCCAAGCCTGAACGAACCACCTCTTTTATTCTGCATGGCAAAAAAAGCCAGAATAAGTTTATTAATTTAATGCTGAAGAGAAATTGAAACCCTGTCCTGCAAATCATAAAGAACAGGCAATAACAGGTGTTATATTCAATTGAATAAAGAACCTTAATTTCCTTAAAATTGTTACTACTTTTAAAAGACATGTGATAGAAAGGTTTAAATATATACTCTTGTTCTATATCACTATAAGGAGAAAGAGAGAACACTAAATAATATGGGTATTGAGGGAATAGTTCACAAAACTGGAAATTTTACTAGAAAAACAGTAGCCAGTGGTCTTTTAGGATTATGTGCTCTTGGTGCAGGAGCTGTGCCAGCTTATGGCCAGCAAAATGTAAAATCTGCCCCTAATGCTACTATACAGTATGTTCACTGTACGCCACAACAGCAGAAGGCAATGGAAAAAGCTGGCAATGAGGGATTGGGTATACGTAGTGAAATTTGGAGTATACTTGGAATATGGGGTCAGTTTAGTAATAAACAAGAAGGACAGATTTTAGGAAGTATAGCTTCAGATTTGGGAAGAATGCAACATGAAAAAGAGGTTGCCGAAGCAGGAAGGTCACAGGTAAATATTAATCAAGGGCAATCACAGGCACCAAGATATATTCCTGCACCAGGCTGTGCGTGGGCAAATCCGGAAAATCCAGATGATTTAAGTGTAAGAAGAAGCTTGGGAATAGCATTTGCGGCAAACTATTGGCAAGACTTTAATAGAGATGGGATTGCGGATTTTAATGAATTTGGAGGAATAAAAAACAGATTCTATGATGATGAAAGCATAACTTTAGTTCTTTACAACCCTACAAAGAAAGCGATTAGTAAAGGAGAAATAAAATGGGAACTGTATTATATCCCCACTGGAGAAAAAATTGAGGAACTTTCATGGAAGGATGGTAATTATGGTGCTGTTTTTGTTAGAGGATCTTCAGAAAGAAAAGTAGATTGGACAAAGGCTTTACTAAGCGATGGTGGTTATGGAACTTATTTAAGTGTATTTCACTCAGAAGGAATTTCTGAAATGACAAAATTTGAGATTCTCCCTGCTTCTGAAAGACCAAAGAATCAATAAAAAATTTTATAGAAACGTAATTAGATAAAATAGCCTATTAATCCAGATCTCTATATTCTAACTTAATCTATTAACCTTTTTTTGCTTACATTGCTAAAAATCTATAAGATTATTTACCAAAAGGCCTGGCGATTATGCCGCACTCGTTAGGCAGCGGCTGGTTTCCGA
>CAYICZ010000035.1:0-1896 GCA_964362195.1 uncultured Gammaproteobacteria bacterium
TCTGGTTTTTTACCCACATTTAAATAGCGTTCTCTAAAAGTTCTAAACGCTTGGACAAGACCTTTGTTTTTGTTCACTAATTGAATGTTAGTCATAAGTATATTATAACATCTTTTCGCTGTTCTTGGGTTATACTTAAATAAATTTTCTACTGCCTAATCAGGCAGTATGTCATTTAAGAGAAAAAGAATTACACACAATAAGATAAGGCTAGCACTCTTTCTCCGTTCTTATGGTGCACACATTATTTTTAGGCGATTCAAAAAGAAACCTAATTACAGGATTGTCAGTCGACTAGGCAATGTTTTGATTTTAGACATAGACTTACTTAACAAGTTTTTCAGCTCCGGTACATTTCCAAGAGGATTGCCAAAATTAAATAATTTAACAACATATCTTGTTCCAAAAGAAAAGATGCTAATTTATTTGGAGATTGAGCGCGAGATAATAAATCTGACCTTAGAAAAACTGGATAAGGAAAAAACATCTCTTGAAGATTATGACAAAGCCATAATGGAACCGGCCATAGAAAGGGTCGCAGGAAACCATTTAAAAAACATTGAGGATGATAAGGTTTTTGATGTTCAGCTGGAAGAGCTGCAAAGAAAATATCAAAACTGGTACTACACTACGGCCTACAAATATAAACTGCCAACATCCCGTATCATCCCTTTTATATTAAGATTGATTCAAAATTAATTCATTTTTCAACTGTCAAGTACCCGCTATATGTTACACCTCTTCTGAACTCTCTAACCGCTTTTTAACTTCTTAAATTGCTCCGGACTCATCTTAAGGCTAGTCTGAATCCTGATCTTATTGTAATAGTTGATGGTCTGATGGATCCCCAAGATGAACTCTCCTAGGGAAGGAAATCTGTCAAACTCCAGCCCTAAGTCTGTTTTAAAGTTATTGTAATATGACTCCTGGTAGCCATTCTCCCAGGGGGATGACTTTTTACTCATGGATATTTGTATTCCCAGTGAGGTTAGAAAGCCAGTGTATTCTTTTGAGGTATATTCTGATCCCTGATCTGTGTGAACAATCCTGGGCAGATGATCCAAGGTTTTAATGGCATCAAGCAAAGCCTCAATGATCAGTTCCTTGGTATGCCTGTGAGATATGCTCCAGCCAACTATCTCTCTGGTAAAAAGGTCCATGAAAGTAGCCAGGTAAAAGATCTTCTCCTGATACTGGATGTAGGTAAAATCTCCCACCAGTACTGCACCTGGAATAATTGGACAAGAACCTTTAATTAAGTTCTGGTATGGTGCAGATAACCTTCTTTCATCCCTTCTTTTTCTCCATCTAGCCTTCCTCTTATATGGCTTCATGCCAAACTTTTTCATTACCCTTCTTATTCTTTTCTTACCAACCTTTAAATCCAAAGCTATTCTTCTATGACCATAACTGGGATTTTGATCTAGCACAGCCAGGATCTGATCCTTCAGGATTTCATCCTGAGAGCTTCTCTTACTGGATAATCTATACAAACTAATCCTGGATATATGAAAGATTCTGGAAAGAAATGATTTGTTAAATCTGGGCAGTAGCTTAAACCTAATGAGTTCAATGGTGCATCTTTTTTTTAAGCTTTTCCAGCTCAAAGGTTAAAATACCCACAATTTGCTTTAACTGCTCATTTTCCTGCCTTAACCTGTTGTACTGGACCTGGGAAACAGAATTTAAGACCTTTTTCCTAAGCCAGCCATAAATAGTCTTATCTGATATACCATAGCTTGAAGCCAGAACTGTAACTGATTCTCCATTTTTAACCTTAGTTAATATTTCTTCCTTAACTTCTTTTGGTATTGGACTTCTAAACAATTAAATCACCCCCTTTAAATTACTGTAACTTACTACAGAATATGTGTATATTTTAAGGGGTACCTGTCA
>CAYICZ010000036.1:0-1800 GCA_964362195.1 uncultured Gammaproteobacteria bacterium
AGCCGGAGCGGCAACTATTATCTCTTTGCTGACATAATTCCATCTTTCTTGCTCTACTCCAGCTTTTTATCTCTACCTCTTTCTTTAGGGCTTCTGATTGGGTTTGTAATTTTTCCTGGTAAATCAGTTTAATCGGTTTGTGGGATCTGGTATATCTTCCTCCCCTGCCGTTTTTATGCTCAAGAAACCTTTTTTCCGGCGTTTTTGATATTCCAGTATAGAGACTGCCATCCTGACAGAGCAGAATATAGAGGTACCACATAGAGCTATCAGACGGCATTACTGAGCCCCTTTATCCAACCTCGAGTTTTATAAAGTAATTCACTACTTTTACGCACTCTTATTCTTAAAACCCCAAAATAATCCTCACGATTTGGATAATCCCTGAGCCAGACAGAATGATGGTAAAACGGCTTCTCAAATTGGGTTAAAGGGACTTGTGTTAGTTGAGACCAGAAACTTTTAATTTCCTCTGTCCGGTCCTTGTGTGATTCATTAAACTCAGTCCGCAAAAGAAAACTCTTTTTACTAATTTTTAATGCCTTCTGAAACCACCTAAGCATAAACTTAATCATCCTTGGATCAGAATTACAAAATCCTAGTCTGCCTTCTTTAACACTTTTAAACCCCTCTGCCCAATAAAGAGCTAGGCCTGTAAGAAAAAGTTCATTACCTGTCAATGGTTTAATCTCAGCTAAGGAATCCTCAAAAAGCCTTTTGACTCTAGATATTTTTTCTAAATGACTTTGTTTTGCTAAATGTCTCAGATGCCTAATATTTACTTTTCTTCTTTTTAGCTTTTCCTTCTGTTGTTCGGTTAATTCCACTCCTCTACACCACACGCTTACAATACTCACACTCACACCTAATATTGCTGCTATTTTCTTGATACTTTTACCAGTTTTTCGTAAAACTAAAGCTTTTTCGTATTCAATAGATTTCCGTTTCATTAGAATTATTGATATATGGGATGTATTTCTACATTACAATGTTTCCACTTTATTGTCAAGCGTATTTTTAATTGACATACAACTAAGAGGAGGTTACAATATGCGTGCGGGGAAGTGTAACGGCTGCACACAAGGCTCAATTTGGGCCCCTTAATAGGTAACTATTAAGGAGAATCCAGCTCATAACGGTGAAACCTTTAGAAAAAGAGCAATTAAATGGTAATACCGTGGGAAGTCCGCCAACTGGCGGATCCTGTAACGACTGACATTTCAGGTACCAGATATTCTGGAATCTAAACTGAAATTATACGCTGGACATCCATTTAAAAGGATGATGGTATAGTCTACTCTTTCAGGAGAGCATAATCTTGAGGCAGGGAGTTCAACTCTCCCCCCCGCAACACGAATCTATTTAAAAAATACTTTCCACCAGCCTAACCAATTAGGCAGCCTAATTTGAGCTGAGGAGCTGGCTCCCAGTACTAACTTAAGCTTTTCTTCAGGAATTACTACCAATGTCTCTCCTGCTTTGGTAAGCCCCAGTCTATTTCTAATCTCTGTTTCCATAAATTCGGGTGATTGAATCTGTATAAGTTTTTGCTTTAAAGCCTTATTTTTGATCTCCAATTTATAGACCTCATCCGCTGCTTGGGATAATCTTTCCCCTGATTTGGTAGCTTCCAGAATCTGAGTAATCAAATTATATGCAATCACCAAGGTTATTAAGATGATTAGACTCAAGACTATCTTTTTAATCATATTTCTGACACTTGACAAAGATACCCTATAACATTAAAATATGTGCTATGGTTTCTTTAAGAGATGCACACCAACAATTTATAGGTCACCT
>CAYICZ010000037.1:0-1589 GCA_964362195.1 uncultured Gammaproteobacteria bacterium
TTTTAACTCTACCTTTTTTGCAAAAACTCTGTCAATATTTTAAAAATTACCTGTCAGTTTTAAATAGAAATGTCACCCCCCTAGGGTAATATTTTGTTCCTGTATTGTCTCCATGGATGATTGGCTGGAGGTTTCCAGTTTAGAGGATGGGTTGTGAGGATAGCTGGTTGTTTGGGGATCTTTTTAGGTTTCTCTGGTAGGATAAAACATTTCAGATAATGTTCTTTGAACCTAAAGTGGATGGTTTTGTCCAGCCGCTCCTCAACTAATACTGTATTTTTAGGTCTGATTGTGGTTGGTTGAATTTCTTCTAACTGGTAAAAATGATTTTTAAACTGAATAGTGAAATCCTGATTAATTCTTCTGGTGGATTTAATGGAGAAAATGCTTTTTAGGCTGCTTTTCTCCTTTTGGGTAAGCTGCCGGTGGACATCTCCTTCTTTGGTAGGGATTACTGAAAACTTGGCATTAAATTTAGGAATAAACTCTTTTAGAAATTTGTTTGCCTCAGTTATGGAACTAATATTATTTAGCCTTAACTCTTTAACCAATCTGTCCTGAAGGGTTCCAAAGAGTCTTTCCACCCTGCCTTTGGCCTGGGGGGAGTTGGCATTGATTACCTCAATACCCAATATCTTCATGGCTTTTTGAAACTGTGTCATAAGCTCAGAGTTATCTACTGCCATTTTGTGATTAATCTTGTAGGTAGAGAATTTATCCAGGTAAATACCTAAAGGTTTCCCATTAGTTTGCATATATTCTTTCCAGAAATTAAAGACAGCCACAACACTTTCATTAACGTCAAATACAGCCTGAGTAATTTTTCCTGTAGCATCATCTATCGAGGCCAAAAGACAGACCTCTTGTGGGTTTCCGTATTCATCAATAAGCCTACTCTCAAACCAGAGATGATATGAACCATCAAACTGCTGCAGCTCTCCAAAATAGTCCTTTCTCTGTCTCCAGGCATGATAGATCACCTGCTTGTGTTTTCTTGCTTTCCATACTCCCTCCTCAATCATCCATAGTCTCAGTGTCAGAGCATTAATGCTCACTCCCTGATCTTCTGCTAGTTTCTCTGAAGCAAAGGTGGGTTTAAAATCTAAGTATTTTTCTTTGATTAAACCTAAAGCTGTCTCTTTAATAGATTGATTGAGGTGGTGATTTCCTCCCTTCCCCTTTAACTGATGTACTATGCCACTGGCTCCTTCCTCTCTGATTCTCTTCTTTAACCTTTTCACCTGCCTTAAAGAAAGTGAAAGTATAGTGGCTGCTTGAGCATTGGTTATCTTTCCATCCAGGAGAGAACGTAACACGGTGAACTTTTCCTGCTCTTTGGGGGTGAGTGGAGTAGTATTTGCCATGCATAGGCAGCATAATACTCAATTAAAGGTAATTTGCTAAGGTGACGTTTTAAAATAAATCAGGGTGACGTTTCTAAATAAAGATAAGACTCCAATTCTTGAAATAGGCAATTCTAATATTTTAGTATATATTATTGCTGCATCTTTTACATGAAGAAATGGTCGCCACTGATCACCTCCAAATATACTAAATTTACCTTTTCTGACAGCCAAACCAACTAGTAA
>CAYICZ010000038.1:0-1535 GCA_964362195.1 uncultured Gammaproteobacteria bacterium
GTCACCCAATAGTCAGCGCTTTTAATTGGTGTATCTACTCCTCCAAAAGCCACCCTGGTTTCCGTGATCCCTTTTCTTCGCCGGAGTTCCTCCATAATTGCTGCCAGCTTAGTTAGATCCCCCTCAAACCTATCAGAAACTTTTTGGTTAATTTGGTTTAAAGAGTCTGCTTGTGGGTTGGTTTGCGCAAAAGCAGCAACCGGTAAGAAAATTGCCAGGATTACCAGGAGTGAAATATATTTCTTCACTACTTTAGCATACCATTTTCTGAGGACTATCTGGCAACTTAGTATTTTCTGTATTTGTCGTGTTTGCCGATATCGATAAAAAGTGCTGTTGACTCATCAATCCAATAAAAGAAAATTCTATTACCTGTATCAATTCTAATTGTCCAAATTTTGGTTCCTTTGAGTTTTTCAAGATTAAGACTAGGGTGCTTAGGATTTTTTACAAACAAGAATATTGCTTTAATTGTTTTGTCGAGTAGTTTACTATTATTTTTTAAAAACTTCTTTCTGGCAGCTAAATACTTAGAAGAATACGCGATGATAATCATCCATTACGAGTTTGCTTCTTTTCTCATTTCCGCAAAATCAGCTTCAAGATCCTCCATTGTAGAAATGGTTTTCGTTTTCCCTGTTTTGTACTCTTCTAAAGCTTGATTTAATACTGCTTCAATTTGCAACCTCTCTAAGATTTCCAATCCTACTACCGCACCCAAAGCTTTGTTCTTTGCCATTACCACAATGGGCTCTTTGGATTCATTAGCCTGCTTTAGAACCTTTTTATACCCCCTTTGAATTTGCCTGGCAGATACCGTATTAAACATATTTGTATATTACATCCAGAAAATACGTATGTCAAGATGACATACACTATCATTTGCATTAACCAATTCATTATAGACCGCGTATCACGAAATGGCGCCTTGCATGAGACCATAACTCTGTGTAATTATAGATAAAGGACATAACGATCATCCCTGTATAGTGAAAAAAGTAATTCTTGCTCTATTTGTTTTATTAATAGTTGCGTTATTATTTTATCTTTGGCAAAAAGGAGTCATGTGGTGTAATCCGCGGTTTAATAATCCTGCTAACTCCTCTGAAACAATCTGTTCTTTAATTGAATTGCCATTTAAGACTGGTTACGAAGGACGTAATTGTTCAGAAAAAAATGATTGTGGGAGAGGATCTTGTATTTGGGATAACGAAAAGCGAAAAGGAATCTGCAAAGATATACCCCGAGGATGCGTAGGACTTATCGATGAAGAAGGCACTACAAAACCTGTTTGCTTTGATTAAAATTTAAGTTTTAAAAAGATACCTATTTTATGAAATCAGATCAATTGAGGCTTGAAATGGTTGGCCTTTAACCAGTTTATTTTCTAAAATCAACCTGGAAAGCTTGGCTTCCAGGGTATCCTGCAGCAGGCGGCGCAGGGGACGCGCCCCCATCACCGGATCAAAACCTTTTTTGGCAAATTCTGCCACTAAAGCCGGGTCAAACTCTACCAGATACCCTTTTTCCTTCAT